>CAYVIS010000064.1:0-9579 GCA_964451565.1 uncultured Neisseria sp. | reverse complement strand
CTTTTTGTTGGCCTTTGTTTTTACGCAAAGCCAGCCACATCAGCAGCAGGCCGAGCAAAAAACCGATGACGGCGGCGATGGCCAATTGGGCTTCCCACGGCAGGTTCATAATGGATTCTCCTGTTGAAATTTATCCGGTCGTTATGCTCGCCATCTTACCAATGAATCCCGCTTAAATTCAAGCAGCTGTTTGACGTGGCGGCATAAAGGCCGTCTGAAAACGCGCCGAGGGTGCAAACTGCGCTACAATCGTCATGATGGTTTCATGATTGAACACGCCATGCAGGCAAATCCCCGCAACCGCCCCGCCAACAAGGAGGCAGCATGCAGTTTGAAGAATACCGGCAATACGATGCCGTCGGGCTGGCGGCTTTGGTCCGCAACAAAGAAGTGCACGCCGATGAGCTGTTGGCGGCGGCGTTGGCGCGGCTAGACGAAGTCAATCCGAAATTGAACCTGTTGGCGCAAGACTGGCGGGGCAGGGCGGCTGCGTGGCAAACGCCTGCCGATGCGCCGCTGGCCGGTGTGCCGTTTTTGCTGAAAGACTTATTGGCCGAGTGGCAGGGCGTGCCGACCTTATCCGGCTCGCCGCTGATGCGCGATTATCTGCCGCCGCGCAACAGCTATCTGGTTGATGCCTACGAGCGCGCGGGTTTGCGCGTGTTCGGCAAAACCACCACGCCGGAATGGGGGCTGATGCCCTACACCGAATCGGCGCTTTACGGCATCACCCGCAATCCGTGGGATGTGGCGCGCATTTCGGGCGGCAGCAGCGGCGGTTCGGCGGCTGCGGTGGCGGCGGGTGTGGTGCCGGTGGCGCACGGCGGTGACGGCGGCGGCTCGATACGCCTTCCCGCCCACAATTGCGGCCTGTTCGGCTTGAAGCCCTCGCGCGGCCGTGTCGATTCGGGGCCGTTGGTGCTGGATGCCTGGCAGGGCATGGTGTGCGAACATGTGCTCACGCGCAGCGTGCGCGATAGCGCGTTGATGCTGGATATTGCCGCGCAAACGCAGGCACATTCGATTTATGCCTGTGCGCCTGCGCCATCGTTTTCAGACGGCCTCAAACAACCCGTAGGCCGTCTGAAAATCGCTTATTGGTCTGCACCGTGGTTGGGCGGCGAGGTTGATGCGCCGACCCGCCAAGCGTTTGAACACACACTCAAGCTGCTGGCCGATGCGGGGCATGAGTTGGCGGAAGCCGCGCCCGAATTTGCCGATGCCGAAACGCTTGGGCGGGCGATGGTGGTGTTGGTGGCCGGCGAAACCGCACACACGCGCCTGCGCTTGGAAAAAGTGTTCGGCAAAAAAATCACTTACCGCGATGTCGAGCCTTCGACTTGGGCGCTGATGACGTATGGCAACCAAATCAGCGCCGCCGAGGCTTATCAGGCGCGCGATGTGTTGCTGGCGCAGGGTCGGGCGGCGGCTGCGTTTCATCAGCAATTCGATGTGTTGGTCACGCCCGTGTGCCCGCGCATCACGCCGATTACCGGCGAGCTGGCACCGCCTGCCGAGCAGCAGCGCATCAGCAGCCTGCTGTTGGGCAAAATGAACTTGGGCTGGCTGATGAAAAACAATCCCTTAATCGAAAAGCAGAGCCGTCAGGCGCTGGAATACATCGGCTTTACCGCGCCTTTCAATATGAGCGGCCAACCCGCCATGAGCGTGCCGCTGTATCGGCATGAGCAGCGGCTGCCGGTGGGCACGCAGTTTGTGGCGGCGCACGGCAACGAGCAATTGCTGTTACAATTGGCGGCTCAATTAGAACAGCAACAGCCGTGGGCGCAACATTACCCGCCGCTTTAAAAGGAAAAATATGGATACGCAAGCTGTGCTCGAAGGCGTAAAATTCGATGACAAAGGGCTGGTGTGCGCCATCGCCCAAGATGCGGCCACCCTGCGCGTGTTGATGGTGGCATGGATGAACGCCGAAGCCCTGCAGCAAACCGCCGCCACCGGTTTCGCCCACTACTACAGCCGCTCGCGCCAAAAACAATGGATGAAAGGCGAGGAATCGGGTCACACCCAAAAAGTGCACGAATTGCGCCTCGATTGCGACGGCGACGCGGTAATTATGCTGATTGAGCAAAAAGGCGGCATCGCCTGCCACACCGGCCGCGAAAGCTGCTTTTACCGCGTGTGGCGCGATGGCGCATGGCAAACCGTTGATGCGGTGATTAAAAACGAACAGGATATTTACGGCCACAGCCATTGAGGCCGTCTGAAACAGGTAAGCAAGCATGAATGACGTATTAAGCCAAATTCAGAATGTAATCGACAGCCGCAAAGGCGCCGATCCCGACAGCTCGTATGTGGCGCAACTGCTGCACAAGGGCGAAGACAAAATCCTCAAAAAAGTGATTGAAGAAGCGGGCGAAGTGCTGATGGCCTCGAAAGACGGCGGCGGCGAACATTTGGTGTATGAAGCCGCCGATTTGTGGTTTCACAGCATGGTGCTGCTGGCGCACCACGGCTTGCGCGTGGAAGACGTGATGAACGAGCTGGCGCGGCGGCAAGGTTTGTCGGGACTGGTGGAAAAGGCTTCGCGACCGGCAGAGTAAGACAAGTGTGCCGAGTTGTATTAGAATTGCTTTTTTATAGTGAATTAAATTTGAACCAATACAGCGTTGGCTCGCCTTGCCGTACTAGGTGTACTGTCTGCGGCTCTCCGCCTTGTCTTGATTCAAATTTTATCTACATAAATATGTTCAGGCCGTCTGAACGAAATGATTCAGACGGCCTGTGTTAGCAACAAAACGGGAGAGTGCGATGAGTGACTGTATTTTCTGCAAAATTGCCGCTCAAGACATTCCGGCGGGTGTGGTGTATGAAGACGACGAGATGCTGTGTTTTAAAGACATCAACCCATCGGCGCCGGTGCATCTGCTGCTGATTCCGAAAGTGCATTTCGATTCGCTTGCCCATGCGGGAGCGGAACACGAAGCGCTGCTCGGCCGAATGATGCTGAAAGTGCCGCAAATCGCTGAGGCCAATGGTTTGAGCAACGGCTTCAAAACCCAAATCAACACCGGCAAAGGCGGCGGACAGGAAGTGTTCCACCTACACATCCACATTTTGGGTAAACCGGCCTGAATCGGCTTTTTTGAAGCACAGCAGGCGTTGACATTTTTTTGCGACAAAAAAAGCGTATACTGACGTGTTTGCGCATCCGCAGCGCAGGCCGTCTGAACACATTTGATTGAATATAAAGGATTGAAAACATGGGTAGCTTTTCTATTTGGCATTGGCTGATTGTATTGGTGATTGTGGTGTTGGTGTTCGGCACCAAAAAACTGCGCAATGTCGGCAAAGACCTCGGCGGCGCGGTACACGATTTCAAAGAAGGTCTCAATGAGGGCACAGAAGCCGACAAAGCCAAAAAAGACGTTATCGAACACGAAAAAGACGACAACAAACCGGTCTGATGAATCATGTTTGATTTCAGTTTCGGCGAGCTGATGCTGGTGGGCGCGATTGCGCTGGTGGTGCTGGGGCCTGAACGGCTGCCCAAAGTGGCGCGTATGGCCGGGCAGATGGTCGGGCGCGTGCAGCGCTTGGTCAGCAGCGTGAAAGACGAATTGAGCGCGCAGCTGGAAATGGACGAACTCAAAAAAGCCAAGAGCGAGTTTGAGTCGGCGGCGCATCAGTTTCGCGACGAAATGTCCGGCGTGGGCGAGCAGGCCAAACAGGAGATGGATGAAATTTCCGCCGGTTTGGATGTGCCTGCGTGGGAGCGTGTGCCCGAGCAGCGAACGCCTGCCGATTTTGGTGTGGACGAAAACGGCCAGCCCTTGGCAGCGCTGGAGAGCGAGCAAGATAAAGCCTGGCGCGAATATCTGATGCCGTCTGCAAGCAGGCCGTCTTATGCGGATGGCGGCGAAAGCTTTCAGACGGCCTCGTTGCGCAAGCAGGCGATGCAGCGCAAACGCGATATGCGTCCGCGCCACCGCCCCAAACCGCAGTTGCGCGTGCGCAAGAAGTGAGTGAACGGTGTCTGAAGAATTACAACAAACAACCCAGCCGCTGGTGGAGCACCTGATTGAGTTGCGCCGCCGCCTGATGTGGATAATCGGCGGTATTTTGCTGTGTTTTCTGGCCTTGATGCCGTTTGCGCAGCAGCTTTATACCTTTGTGGCGCAACCTTTGATGGCGACGTTGCCGGAAAATACCAGCATGATTGCCACTGATGTAATCGCGCCGTTTTTTGTGCCGGTGAAGGTGACGCTGATGGCGGCGTTTCTGCTGTCGCTGCCCAACACGCTTTATCAGGTGTGGGCGTTTATCGCCCCGGCGCTGTATCAGAATGAAAAACGCTTGGTGACGCCGTTGGTGTTGTCGAGTGTGATTTTGTTTTTTATCGGTATGGCGTTTGCCTATTATCTGGTGTTTCCGGTGATTTTCAAATTTCTGGCCGGGGTGACGCCGGTCGGGGTGAACATGGCGACCGATATCGACAAATATCTTTCGTTTATCCTCGGCATGTTTGTTGCCTTTGGTGCTACGTTTGAAGTGCCGGTGGTGGTGGTATTGCTCAATCGTATGGGCATTTTGAGTCTGACGCAGCTGAAAATGGCACGGCCTTACGTGATTGTGGGTGCGTTTGTGGTGGCTGCGGTGATTACGCCGCCCGACGTGATTTCTCAGGTGATGCTGGCTGTGCCGCTGATTATCCTGTATGAAGCGGGTTTGTGGTTGTGTCGCTTTGTGCGTCCGATTGAGAAAGCCTCCGACTGACGGCGCGGATAAATGGCCGTCTGAAAGTGAGGCTGTGCTTTCAGACGGCCTTAAGATTTGCCGGCATCAAGCAACTTTGTATAGTGAATTAAATTTGAACCAGTACAGCGTTGGGTTCGCCTTGCCGTACTAGGTGTACTGTCTGCGGCTTCCCGCCTTGTCCTGATTCAAATTTAATCCACTACTATAATAAACCATTTTCAATCTGAGCCGTCTGAAAGGTATTTCATCCGTTTTCAGACGGCCTATATTATATTCATGACAATAAACCGAACACACACACATTGGTCGCAGCAAGCGGCCGTCGTCAGCCTGGTGGGGCTGATTGCCGTCAGCTTGGCGTGGGAGCTGTGGATTGCGCCTCTACGCCCGGGCGGTTCGTGGCTTGCATTGAAGGCGCTGCCGCTTTGCTTGGCGTTGGCGGGGGTTTTGAAAGGCAAGATGTATACCTACCAATGGTCGTGCATGCTGGTGCTGGCTTATTTTGCCGAGGCGGTGATGCGGCTGTTTGATGCGACGGCGGCGAGCCGTTGGTGTGCGGCGGCGGCGTTGCTGTTGAGCGTGGTGTTTTTTGTGGCCTGTCTGGCTTATGTGAAGCAGCAACGAAAGGTGGTGCGGCATGGATAAGCGTTTTTCAGACGGCCATGATACGGTGTGGACTTGGCAGCTGTGGCCGTTGTGGTTTTGCTTTATCTGGATCGGGATTGTGCCGTTTGTATCGCTCTACCGCGTCGGACCGCTGTCGAGCTTTTACTTGGAAGCCGGTTCGCTGGCGGGCGCGGTGATGTTGCTGCTGCTCTCGGCGCTGGATGGCCGTCTGAATGTGAAGCTGCCGACGGCGAGCGTGTATCTGCTGGTATTGGCCGCGTTTTGGTGGCTGCAGGCGCGGGTGATGGGGCTGAGCTTCCCCGGTATGAACGATATGGTGGTTTGGACGTTTGTGATTCTGGCGCTGGCGGCGTGGGCATGCCGGGGCTGGGTGGCCGAGTTCGGGCAAAACCGGGTGGTGGCGGTGCTGGCATGGGTGCTGGTGGCCGGTGCGCTGATGCAGGCGCTGGTGTCGCTGATGCAGTTTGGCGGTTGGGCGGGCGAAGATATGTTTCGCGGCATCATCGCCTACCGCGGCCTGCGTGAAGTCAGCGGTCAACTCGGCCAGCGCAATCATTTGGGGCACTATCTGATGTGGGGCGCGCTGGCGGCGGCTTATCTGTGGTCGCAGCGGCGCGTGCCCGGTTGGTTGGGCGTGGCGCTGGTGCTGGCGCTGACGGGTGCGCTGGGTCTGGTGAATTCACGCACGATTTTTACATATGTGGCAGGCGTCGGCCTACTGCTGCCGTTTTGGCGGTTGCTGGCCGGGCGCGAGGGCAACCGCTTGTTGTGGATTCTGCTGTTTACGCTGCTGATGACGGTGGTGGTGCAGTTAGGCATCGGCCATGTGTTGAACTGGTTTACCGGCGTAACATACGACACAGCCTTGGCGCGGGTGGAAAACAGCAGCTTCGCCATGTCGGCGCGCGATATCGAGTGGCGCAAAGCCTGGATGGCGTTTCAGACGGCGCCTTGGTGGGGCTACGGCTGGGGCGGCTATGCTTTGCAGGGCTTTCTGATTAATCTGAGCGCCAAAGGCTACAGCCTGAACAACCTCAATGTGTTGTTTACCCACAGCCATAATCTGGTGTTGCAGCTGCTGGTGGAAACCGGCATCGTGGGCACGCTGTTGGTGTTCGGCGGGTTTGCCGCCGCCATCCGCCGCCTGCTGGTGCGTCCGGCCAATGCGGCTTCGTTGCTGCTGCTGGCGATGATGGCGGTGTCGCTTTGCCACAGCATGCTCGAATATCCGCTCTGGTATATCTATTTCCTCACCCCGTTTGCCTTGATGATGAGCCTGACGCCCGCGCGGGCAAAAGATGCCGCCATCGCGCCGCTGCATGCGCGCTGGCAGGGGTATGGCGGCGTGGTGTTGGCGCTGTTTCTGCTGGTGGGCATCACCCGCTTGGGTTGGGTGTATACCGATTTGACGGCATTCGACCGCCAGAATAAAAACGATACGCCTGCACAAATCGCCGATAAAATTGCCGGTTTGCGCAAAATTGCCGAAACCGAGCCGATGCTGCGCTATTATGCTCTGCTTTCACTGACGCGCCGTGCCGATCCGGCAGGGCCGACGGTGTATCCGTGGGCGGAAGCCGCCGCCGAGCAGGCGCTGACGTTCCGGCCTTATGCCAATGCCTATCAGGTCGGCATCTACCGCTACCGCCGCGGCGACCGTGCTGCCGCTGCCGATTGGATGCAGAAAGTGTATGAATATTATCCGTATATGATGCCGTTTTATGCGAAAAAAATGCGCGGCAGCAGCGAATTGAACAATCTCTATCCGCAATTGCAGGCCGGATGCAGCGCGTTCAGGCAGATTGACGAAAAGGCCAAGCCTTGCGATGCCGGTGCGCCGCAGCAGCCTTGAGCGGGCGGGGCGTTGTATGCCGTCTGAAATGTAAAGGCCTTTACGTTCATTGCAAAAAAGCGCAAATGCAGCGAAATACCTGCTATCAATCTAGCCGAATTGCGTGTTAAGATTGCCCAGTCCGTGCGGAATCAACCGTGCGGCCATCACGACAAGACCACAAAAAGGATTAACCATGAGTCGCGTATTATTGGTAGATGACGACGCTTTATTAACCGAATTGCTGACTGAATATCTGACCGCCGAAGGTTTGGATGTACACAGCGTGCCCGATGGCGAGGCCGGTGTGCAGGAAATCCTTTCCGGCCAGTACGACGTTGTGGTGTTGGATTCCATGATGCCGAAAATGAACGGTTTGGACGTATTGAAAAACGTGCGCACCCAAAGCACCGTGCCGGTGATTATGCTCACCGCCAAAGGCGACGATATCGACCGCATCATCGGCCTCGAAATGGGCGCCGACGATTATGTGCCCAAACCGTGCACCCCGCGCGAACTGCTGGCACGCATCAACGCCATTTTGCGCCGCGCCCAACAATCGGGCGAACAGAGCAGCAGCCCCAACAGCATTGCCGTGAGCAATGTCACCCTTTATCCGGCCAAACGCCAAGCCACCATCGGTGATGCGCCGCTGGAGCTGACCAGCACCGAATTCAATCTGTTGGAAGTGCTGATGCGCCATGCCGGCCAGGTGGTGAGCAAGGAAACGCTGTCTATCGAGGCGCTCGACCGCAAATTGGCCAAATTCGACCGCAGCATCGACGTGCACATTTCCAGCATCCGCCACAAGCTCGGCGATGCTTCGCTGATTCAGACCGTGCGCGGTTTGGGCTATCTGTTTGTGAAAAACTAAGCCGAAGCAGCCCCGATGAAACTGTTTCAACGCATTTTCGCCACGTTTTGCGCAGTGATTATCTGTGCCATATTCGTGGCGAGTTTCTCTTTCTGGCTGGTGCAAAACAGCATTGCCGAAAACCATTTCCAGCAGCAGCGAACCATTGAAACCACGCTGCTGGGCAGCATCATTTCCGCTTTCAACGTGCGCGGCGAGCAGGGTGCGCGCGAAATCATGAGCGAGTGGAAAGACAATCCGGTCGCCAATAATGTGTTTGTGATTACCGGCGACAATAAAAAAGACATTCTCAGCCGCAAAATCGACCCGCGCTTGGTGGAAGGTGCGCGTAAATTCGCCACCGAAAATCCGCGTTCGCCGCTGGCGCACATCGAATACGACCGTTGGGGCGAAGAATATCTGTTTTTCATCCGCGGTTGGGACAGCCAGCAAATCCAGCGCCCACCCAGCCCGCTGTTTATCCCCGGCCTGCAATTGGCGCCGATTTGGCACGAATTCATCATTCTGACCTTCATCATTCTGGTGGGTTTGCTGCTGGCCTATATTCTGGCCAACAACATCACCAAGCCCATCCGCATTCTCGGCGCAGGCATGAACCGCTTGGCGGCGGGTGAGCTGGAAACGCGCATTTCGCAGCAGATGGACGACCGCGATGACGAATTGTCGCATCTGGCGCAGCAGTTTGACAAAATGGCGCGGCAGCTGCAAAAGCTGGTCGCCAAAGAGCGCCATCTGCTGCACCACGTTTCCCACGAAATGCGCTCGCCGCTGGCGCGGATGCAGGCCATCGTCGGCCTGATTCAGGCGCAGCCGCAAAAGCAGGAGCAATACCTGCAACGGCTCGAAAGCGAATTGACGCGCATGGATACTTTGGTTGGCGAATTGCTGACGCTGTCGCGGCTGGAAACGTCGAATATCCCGCTGGAAAAAGAAGATTTGGCGCTGGTGCCGTTTTTGAGCCACTTGGTGGAAGACTGCCAAACCATCGCGCAGACCAACGGCCAAAATGTGGTGATGCAGGTAGAAAAAGTGCCGGAAAGCGCCAAGCTGCTGGCCAATGAAAGCTACCTCTACCGCGCGTTTGACAACGTTATCCGCAACGCCATGAACTACAGCCCCGAAGGCAGCTCCATCAAAGTGCGCCTGTATCAAGACAGCAAAAACTGGCTGGTGGATATTGCCGACAACGGCCCGGGTGTGGACGAGGCGCAATTGCCGCATATTTTCACCGCCTTCTACCGCGCCGACAGCAGCGCCCACAAACCGGGCACCGGCTTGGGGCTGGCGCTGGCCAAACACATTGTCGGCCAACACGGCGGCAAGATTATCGCCGAAAACATCCAGCCCAACGGCTTGCGTATGCGCTTCATCCTGCCGAAAAAGCAGAAAGCCGATAAAGCCCGAACCGCGCTGCAACCCAATCCGCCGCAGCCGTTGGCTTGATGATACGGGCAACGAAAAGGCCGTCTGAATATGAACTGCTCCCCAAATCTTGGACGGTTTTAAACCGCTGAATCAAACGTCCTTC
>CAYVIS010000063.1:5097-9595 GCA_964451565.1 uncultured Neisseria sp. | reverse complement strand
CCCACGCCAGCTACATCACCGTCAACATCTCATCGCCCAACACCAAAAACCTGCGCGCCCTGCAAGGCGGCGACGAATTGAGCGCGCTCTTAACCGCCCTGAAAAACAAACAGGCGCACCTGGCCGCCGCGCATGGCCGCTATGTGCCGCTGGCGGTCAAAATCGCCCCCGATCTCGACGAAGCGCAAGTGGCCGACATTGCCCACGTGGTGCAGCAAACCGAAATGGACGGCATCATCGCCACCAACACCACCATCGACAAATCCTCACTCGGCAGCCACCCGCTCGCAGGCGAGCAAGGTGGCCTCAGCGGCCTGCCCGTGCGCGAAGCCAGCAACCGCGTATTGCAGCAACTGGCCGCCCACCTCGACGGCAAACTGCCCATCATCGGCGTCGGCGGCATCGGCAACGGCGAAGACGCTGCCTGCAAACTGCGCCTCGGCGCCACCGCCGTCCAACTCTACAGCGGCCTGATTTACAAAGGTCCCGCGCTGGTGAAAGACTGTTTGGATACCTGCCGCAAATAAGGTTTGATGCTGTTTTTCATACAAGCTGTACACATCGGCATACTGAATTAAAGGCCGTCTGAAACACTTTCAGACGGCCTAAATTAATGCCGATAGCCGGAGCATTCTGCAAAAGATAGTTTTCAAGGACAATCTACAAACCCGTTACCCGTTATCAGTAGCGCAGACCAGAACCAACCGCAGAATAAAACCTTTTAAAATCAAAAAAACTGAATCTAAAAAATGAGCGTCGGCCTATAAAGAAAACGCATTCTTTCCACTCAAAGATTTCAGCCGCCAAAACGGTTGGCAGCCCCACCGACTTTGCCTGTTGAAAGGCCGTCTGAAACATGAGGGTTCCCGCAACCCGACTGACCGGATTGCCGGGTCGGCCCCGGTAATAACGGCACGTTGATTTGCCGGCCAAGCGGCTCAAAAGGCAGCGGGTTCAGCCACCTACCCAGATTATCCCCAACACCGCTTCAGCCAAACAAACGTCCTTGCGCCAACAGCGCGCGTACCGGGGCAAAATCACGGCGGTGTTCCGCCAACACACCGAATTCGGCCAGCGCCGCCAGATGCGCTGCCGTGCCGTAGCCTTTGTGTTTGTCGAAACCGTATTGCGGATAACGCTCGGCCAGCGCATACATTTCGGCATCGCGCGCGGTTTTCGCCAACACCGAAGCGGCGGAAATTTCGATGATTTTGCTGTCACCCTTCACCACTGCCTCCGCCTCCACACCCAAATCAGGCGGCACACGGTTGCCGTCTATCCACACTTTTTGCGGTATCAGCGCCAAGCCCTGCACGGCGCGGCGCATCGCCAGCATGGTGGCGTGCAGAATGTTCAGCTCGGCGATTTCGGCCACATCCGCCGAAGCCACACACCAAGCCAGCGCCTGCGCCTTAATCTGCAGTGCCAAAGCATCGCGCTTTTTTTCGCTCAATTTTTTGGAATCGGTGAGGCCGGGCAAATCATAAACGGGCGGCAGAATCACGGCGGCGGCAAACACGCTGCCCACCAAAGGGCCGCGCCCCGCTTCATCGACGCCTGCGTGTAAAATCGGCTTCATGTGGATTTCCTTGTTTCGGGTACTTTGATAGTGAATGAGAAATATAGTGGATTAAATTTGAATCAGGACAAGGCGGGAAGCCGCAAACAGTACACCTAGTACGGCAAGGCGAGCCCAACGCTGTACTGGTTCAAATTTAATTCACTATATATTCAGGTGGCTGAGCTTGTCGAAACCTTGCATAAACAACAGAATGGCTTCGACAAGCTCAGCCATCTGCTTTGATTTTCACAATACATGAATGCTCGGATTCCATTCTAACCTGTAAACGGTGAGGCCGTCTGAAAGGCTTAACGGCTTTCAGACGGCCTGAGACAGCATGGTTGGCAGTATGGAGACCCCATCATGATTCACCATCACAACGGCTTGATGGGCTCACGCCCATCCTACTGCTGTTGATTTCAGACGGCCTTTGTCGCTGCGATTCCCGCTTCGGACAACACCGCCTGCGCCGCCAGCGCAGCGGTATCTTTTTTCAGCAGCAGATGCAAATCGTGGAAATCCTGTTTCAGCGCGGCGGTATCTTGCGGCGATTCATACCATTCGGCCACGGCGGCGGCGAGGCGTTTGGGTTTGGCCTTGCCTTGCAGCAGTTCGGGCACAGCGCCTTTGTTGAGCAGAATATTCGGCAACCCCACATGCGGCACTTTGATTTTGCGCTTCACATAAGCATAGGTGAGCGGCGAAATTTTATAGCTGATGACCATCGGCCGTTTGCACAGCGCCACTTCCAGCGTGGCGGTGCCACTGGTGACCAACACCACATCGGCGGCGGTGCAGGCTAAATCGGCGTGGGCGCTCATCAGCTGCACCGGCAGTCCGGCGAATTCGTCTTTGGCCAAAATTTCCAGCAGCCGCGTGCGGGTGGCAGACGTGGCGACGGGCAACAGAAAACGCGCGCTCGGATAGCGTTGCAGCAGCAGCTTGGCGGTGCGGAAAAACAGCGGCGCCATATAGTCGATTTCGCTGACGCGGCTGCCGGGCATCAGCGCAAACACGGTTTCCCACAAGTCGATTTTCATCTGCAAACGGGCGGCTTTTTGGTCGGCATCCAGCGGCAGCGTCTGCGCCATCGGGTGGCCGACAAATTCCGCCTGCCCGCCCGCTTCCTGATAGAGTTTGGCCTCCATCGGAAACAGACACAACACTTTATTCACCTGATGCACGATGGTGTTCACCCGCTCGCGCCGCCACGCCCACACCGACGGGCTGACGTAATGCACGGTGGCGATGCCGGCTTTTTTCAACTTCGTCGCCACGCCGAGATTGAAATCGGGCGCGTCGATGCCGACAAACACATCGGGGCGGATGCGTTTCAAATCGCGCACGAGGCCGTTGCGGATTTTTAAAATTTCCGGCAGCCGCTTCACCACTTCGGCAAAGCCGCGCACCGCCAGCTTTTCCTGCTCATACAGGCTCTCGATGCCCTCCGCCAGCATACGCGGGCCGCCGATGCCGACAAAGCGCACGTCGGGGCGGCGCGCTTTAATCGCGGCCATCAGGTGCGCGCCGAGCAGGTCGCCCGAGGCTTCACCGGCGCAGAGGGCGATAACGGGTGGGCGTTGGGAGGAGACAGGAGAAGCGGTCATGGCGGTCGTTTGGGTTTGGATTCAGGCGGCTATTGTACCGAAATTCCGTTGTATAGTGGATTAGATTTGAATCAGGACAAGGCGGGGAGCCGCAGACAGTACACCTAGTACGGCAAGGCGAGCCAACGCTGTACTGGTTCAAATCTAATCCACTATATTTGCTGCGTTGGCGCGGCGGGCGGAATGGATGGGGTGGGCGCGGCGGGTAAAATGTTTTCAGACGGCCTGAATGTGTGACTCAAGGCCGTCTGAAAACAAGGTGTCAGTAAAAGCCCGCTTCGCCTTCGGGACGGGTTTTGAAACGTTTGTGCAGCCAGAAATACTGCTCCGGCTGCTCGCGCACGCGCGCTTCGATGAAGTCGTTCATGCGCTGGGTGTCGGCGGCAGCATCTTCGCTGGGGAAATTCTCCCACGCCGGATAGAAACGCAGCGTCACCGTGTTGTCGGCTTCGCGGGTGGGAATGGCGGGAATCACTTTCGCGCCGGTCATGGCGGCGATGCGGCTCAAACCGGCGATGGTGGCGGTGGGAATGCCGAAAAAGTTTACAAAAATCGAATCGTTGCGGCCGAAATCCTGATCGGGCAGATACAGAAACGGCGCGTCGCTTTTGCGCAAATGCTTGATAATCGCGCGCAAGCCCTCGGTGCGGCCAATCAGGAAAACATTATCGTAGCGGTGGCGGCCTTTCAAAATCTGCTCGTCCATCGCTTTGTTTTTCTGATGCGAATACATGCTCACCAGCGGCACATCCTGATTGAGGGTATAAACCGCCATTTCAAACGCGGTGAAGTGCGGATACAGCAAAATCACTTTTTCACCCGCCGCCAGCGCTTCATCGAGATGGTGTTTGTCTTGATAGCGCACCAATTTTTTCAGACGGCCTGCATCGGCATACCAATACAAACCGTATTCGCACAACAATTTGGCCATGTGTTGGAAATGGCGCTTGAGCACTTGCGTGCGCTTGGCTTCATCCCATTCCGGATAGCACAGGCGCAGGTTGACCTCGCCCACTTTGCGGCGCGGCGCGACGGCGTAATAGGCGAGCGTGCCGATAAAATCGGCGAGTTTGTGCATCAGCGCAAACGGCAGCAGCTGAATCAGATAGAGGATAAAAAAGGCAAATTTCATAAATATTTTTCAGACGGCCTTTGAAAACAGGCATTCATTATAGATGACTCTGAGCCGCCTGAAAAACCGCCCGCCCCAACGGCGCTGCTTTCAGACGGCCATGCCCGCCCCACGATAACGGCTGATTTCCAACAGGTTGCCGTCGGGGTCGCGCAGATACAGCGAATCAATCGGGCCGACTGCCCCCGTGCGCGGCAC
>CAYVIS010000063.1:0-4997 GCA_964451565.1 uncultured Neisseria sp. | reverse complement strand
ACTCACTCGCGGTGATACGGATGATTATTGAGAATCGACACGGCGCGGTAGAGCTGCTCGGTGAGCAACACGCGCACCATGCCGTGCGGCAGCGTGAGGCTGGAAAGGCGCAGCATCAGGCGCGCTTGTTGTTTGAGGCGGTCGGTCATGCCGTCGGCACCGCCGATAACGAAGCAGACGTTGTCGCCGTTTTGCTGCCATTGCTGCAGATGGGCGGCCAGATCGACCGAAGTGGGCGCTTTGCCGCGCTCGTCGAGCACCACCAAAAACGCGCCTGGCGGAATGGCTTCGAGAATGCGTTTTTCTTCCGCCGCCATCCCCTGCGCGGCATTGACGCCTGCACCGCGTTTTTCGGGTTTGATTTCTTTGAGGGCGTAGTGAATATCGCGGCCGAAGCGCTTGGCGTATTCGGCAACGGCATCATCAACCCAGCGCGGCATTTTGGTGCCGACGGCCAATACGGTGATGTTCATGGTGTGGTTTCAGACGGCTGTTTGGGGTTGGCAGGCGGATAAGCAAGTTGCCAACGGTGTGGGGCGGATACTTGTATCCGCTTTGCTCAGGCCGAAGGCCGGTAAACAGGCTGCGGTAGGGCAAGCGTCCGCTAAGCGGTGCAATGCGCTGGGGCTTATTGCACCCTACGGCGGCAATCTGAACAGGTCGGATTCGGGCATCCGACCTGTTTGGGCTTGAGGATTCAGACGGCCTTATTGGGCATCGGCAGCGTGCCACGGTTTGGCGGCACCGGCGTGGAAAGAGGGTTTTTCGCCGCCCCAAAGGCTGTCGATGTCGTAATAATCGCGCACGGCGGGCAGCATGACGTGCACCACCAAATCGCCGGCATCGACCAGCGCCCATTCGCCGCTGTCTTCGCCTTCGCTGCTCAGAATTTCAAATCCGGCGGCTTTCAAATCGACGGCAACGTTGTTCACCAGCGCTTTTACTTGGCGCGAGCTGTCGCCGCTGGCGATAATCATGCGTGCAAACAGCGAGGTTTTTTGTTGGGTTTCCAATACGGCGATGTCTTTGGCTTTGACGTCTTCCAAGGCGTTGACGGCCACGTCGACCATTTTTTGCAAGTCTTGCAGTTCTTGTTCGTTCATTTGTTATCCTGTTGATTTTTAGTTGGGTTTGTCGGGTATGGTATTCAGACGGCCTCAATCGGTCAAGCCAAACGAGGCCGTCTGAATTATTTTTGATACAGCTTGTGCTGCTCGATGTAGCGCTCTACCCGCCGGTCGAGCCATTCGGCGGCGCTTTGGCCTGCGGCAAGGCGTTGGCGGATGGCGGTGGAGCTGATGTCGTACATCGGCGCGTTGAGGAGCTTGAGGCTGCCGTTGTGCAGGGCGTCGCCGAGCCAGCCGTGCAGCTCGCGCGGGGCTTGGTTGAGGCTGTCGCCTTGACGGGCGGCAACGGCGATGTGGGTTTGGCGCACGAGGGTTTGCCATTTTTTCCAGGTGTGCAGCTGCAGCAGGCTGTCCATGCCGAGCAGCCACCACAGTTGGGCGGCGGGGAATTGCTGGCGGAAGATTTGCACGGTGTCGAAGGTGTAGGTGGCGCCTTCGCGCACGATGTCGCAATCGCTGACGGCAAAGCGCTCGTTGTCGCGCACGGCCAGCTCGGTCATGGCGAAGCGGTGGCGGGCGGCGGTTTGGGCGCTGTCTTTGTGGTAGGGGTCGCCTGCGGGCAGAAATACGACCATGTCCAAGCCCACTTCGTCGGCAAAGGCGCGGGCAATGTGGAGGTGGCCGTTGTGGATGGGGTCGAAAGTGCCGCCGAAAAGTCCGATTTTTTTCATGTGTTTTTGGGGTTGCAGGCCGCTTTCAGACGGCCTTGGGGGTTATTTGAGCGGGATGGCGCATTCGGTTTTGCCGTCCACCACCAAGGTGAGTTTGCCGGTGGCGGGGTGGATGACCAAGCCGTGTACGGCAACGTTGTCGGGCATCAGCGGGTGGCGGCGGATGATGCTGACGGTGTGGCGTACGCTGTCTTCCACATCGTCGAAGCCGGTGAGCCAGCCGTCGAGGTCGATGCCGGCGTTGCGCAGGGTGACGATGCGGTCGTCGGGCACGCCATTTTCCTGCGCGCGCTTGAGAAAGGCTTCGGAATTGAGGCCGCGCATGCCGCAATCGTAGTGCGCCACCACCATGATTTCTTTCACTTTCAAATCAAACACGGCCACCAGCAGGCTGCGCATCACCGAGCCCCACGGATGGGTGACCACGGCGCCGGCGTTTTTAATCAGCTTGGCATCGCCGTTTTTCAAGCCCAGCGCGCGCGGCAGCAGCTCAACCATGCGCGCATCCATGCAGGAGAGAATCGCCAGCTCGCGTTCGGGGTATTTGTTGCTGAAAAATTGGGCATATTCACCCGAGGTGACGAAGGCTTGGTTGTGGGTCAGAATGTCATCCAACTCGCTCATGGCGGCTCCCGTGGTTTGTGTGCAGGTTATTATAACGGTTTAATGCCGACGGATGAAACGGCGGCGCAAACCGGTTGGCGGTTTTATAAGGTGAAAATGAGGCGGCGGGCGGCGCTTAATCCAAACCGCAGAAACGGCGGCGGAAATACACCAGCGCAGGCTCGGGCTCGCTGTCGTAAACTTTGATTTCGTCGATGCGCACGTAGAACACTTGGTGTGTGCCCACTTCGTGTTCGGCGATGATGTGGCCGTGCAAGTGCGCCAATGCGCCTTCCACTTGCAATTGGCCGCTGCTGCCGCGATGCCAGATGTGGTATTCGAAGCGCTCTTCGGGCGAGAGTTTGGTCATCCCGGCGAAATGCTCGGCCACGTCTTGCTGCGTGGCGGCCAGCACGTTGATGCACAAATCGCGGTTGGCGCTGAGGATGGGAATGATGGCGGCGCGGCGGTTGATACACAGCATCACGGTGGGCGGCTCGTCGGTAATCGAGGTCACCGCCGTCATGGTGATGCCGTAGCGCCCTGCCGCGCCATCGGTGGTAATCACATGCACTCCGGCGGCACAAGATGCCATCGCATCGCGGAAATTCTGCCGGAATTCATGTGTGTGTGTGTGGTCTGCAGGCATTATCTTTGTCGTTGAATCGGGAATTATTTGATATGTTGCCCGATTTGCGACAATTCGCCAAGCAAACTTTGCAGCTGCTTCAATTTATCTTTCGACAACACGCCTTCAATCACGTCGTAGCGGGCGTCGACCTGCTCGCAGGTGGAAGCGTGCAGCTTTTCGCCTTCCGCGGTCAGCTTCAGGTAAACGCGGCGCTGGTCGTTGGAGGGCTTCAGGCGCACCACGAAACCGGCTTTTTCCAAGCGGGTGAGGATGCCGGTGAGGCTGGGGCGCAAAATGCAGGCTTGGTTGGCCAAATCTTGAAAATCGAGGGTGCCGTTTTCTGCCAACAAGCGGATGATGCGCCATTGCTGGTCGGTGATTCCGGCGTTGTTCAAAATCGGACGGAATTGCGTCATCAAGGCTTCACGCGCCTGAATCAGGCTAATATTAATAGATGCATGTTTTGATTGTGCTGCCATTTCTATTCTCCGGCTTTTTTCTGCTAAACCATTAGCGGGCAAGCTTTATCAGCTCACTTCATGATTAAATGGTATTCTAATTTAATTCAAATAACAACCGCTTCATTGCTTTCTGTTGTTGTTTGTCAAGCATTTGCATTCTGATGTGGCATAAATGATAAACCATTTTATTTTCTGGCGGCATAATCCTTCCGACCGACATCTGCTACTTTTTTGGCATAGATAACCATGCCCCATTTCACCATGTTGTTGCTGTGGTCGGGCGGTTTTTCTTGTCGATTTTAAATCACTGTATTGACTATCTCTCAATCTGCAATATAACCGTATCAGCAGGCCGCGTCTATTCCAACAAACCGTATGCTTCTCCAGCAATCGGCCTAGCAGCCGCAGCATCAACGCTTTCAGACGGCTTGATAGGCGCAATCCTAATCTGATGTGCTGAAAGCAACCGTATAAAAAGCCGTCTGAAACGTTTCAGACGGCCTTCGCAGATTGCCAGACAATATTTAAGATTCGGCCAGCCATTGCGTCAACGGGTGCGCGCTGTCCAGCAAACCATAGCGGGCAAACGCATCCAGCGTCGCCAACAAGGCATCGTTCATCAGGCGCCCTTCTGCCATCGCCTGCGCCAATTCGTGCGGCGGCATCAGCATAAACCCGGCCACTTCGCCGTCTTGGTTTTCGGGCACCAGGCCTGCGGGCAACACCACGTCGAAAATATGCAGCACTTCACGGTGCAGGCCGCGCGACACCGGGCGGATGCTCAGGCGGCAGCCGCAGCGCTCGGCGTGTTGCAGCTGCGCCTCACTCAAACCCGCTTCTTCCGCACCTTCGCGCAGCATCGCTTCCCGAATCTGCTCGCCGCTCGCCACGCCGCCGCCGACCAGATTGTCGAGCTTGTTGGGATCGACCGCTTTATAGGGGCTGCGGCGCCCAATCCAGAATTGCCATTCGCCGCCGCTATCGGTCAGACCATTGATATGAATGGCGTTGCTCAGCAAACCGAGCGGGCGGAAGGCAGCGCGCTCCAAGGAAAACAGCGCCCGCCCGTCGGCATCGGTAACGTCGAATTTTTCGTTGCGCCAACCGTCGAGTTGGCCGATGCGGCTCCAGTTTTGCGCCATATTTTGCAGATTGTCGGCCATTTGCAGCCAGTTTTCCGTTTCCAAGCGCAGCCCGTCGGCGCTTTCCTGCACGCTTCCCCGCCAATCCTGCTGCACCAGCTGCCGCCATTTTTCGTTGAGATAGCCCAATGGCAAACCGTTGAGCCACAGCGGCGTGCTCCCGTGCGGCTGCCAGCCGAATTGGCTCTGCACCCGCGCCCACAGGCGGTCGTGTTCGATTTCGCTCAAACAGTAATCAAATTGCGGCGGCTGCTTCATCAGAGAATATTTTCAATAAAAGGGTAACAATTGATTTTATAGTGAATTATAGTGAACCAGCACAGCATCGAGCTCGCCTTGTCCTGATTCACTATAATCTACTA
>CAYVIS010000062.1:0-9757 GCA_964451565.1 uncultured Neisseria sp. | reverse complement strand
TCATGGAGAGCCAGTTGCTGTGGTAATGGCCGCTGTCTTTGCCGTTTTTGCGCCAAGCGCCCTGAAACACGCCGTCGCGTTTCAGGTAGCCTTCGTCGCTTTTGTCGCCGACGCGGCGGGCGTATTCATCGCGGCTTTCGGAAAATTTGTCGGGGTAGATAAAGCTGTCGTTGCCGGTGTTGTAGGGCGGGTCGATGTAGATCATCTTCACGCTGCCGGCATAGGATTTTTGCAGGATTTTCAGCGCTTCAAGGTTTTCGGCTTCGATAAACAGATTCTGCGTGTCGGCAAAATCCACCGATTCGTCAGCGCATGGCGCCAGCGTATTGGCCGTGGGCGCTTGCAAGGTGTGATAGGCGGCCGATTTGCCCGCCCAATTGAGCTGGTAGCGTTCGTTTTCGCTGCAAAGATTGCTTTCGCCCAGCACCAGCTTGAGTTTTTCCCAGTCGATTTTGTCTTCGCAAAAGGCTTCGGGAAAGAGGGGTTTTAACTTTAAAATATTGTTTTTTAAGAAATTTTCAGGTATAATTTCGGTTCGGTTCGGTTCGGTTCGGTTCGGTTCGGTTCGGTTCGCCATTTGTTTGCCCTTTGTGTGTCGGTTAATCGGTCGATTTTATCATCAAAGCAGTTTCACGGTTTGCTTATCAAAGGCCGTCTGAAGGCATGTTGATAAACAAAGGCCGTCTGAAAACTTTTTTCAGACGGCCTCGATTTATTTGCTGCAACTTACCATCAGGCGGCGAAGCGTTTGGCGACTGCTTCCCAATTCACGATTTCCCAGAAGCCTTTCAGGTAGTTCGGGCGGCTGTTGCGGTAGTCGATGTAGTAGGCGTGTTCCCACACGTCGCAGGTCAGCAGCGGGGTGGCGTCGGTGGTGAGCGGGGTGGCGGCGTTGCTGGTGGATACCAAGTCAAGCGAGCCGTCGCTGTTTTTCACCAGCCAAGCCCAGCCTGAGCCGAAGGTGCCGGCGGCGCAGGTGTTGAAGGCTTCTTGGAAGGCTTCGAAGCTGCCCCATTTGGCATCAATGGCTGCGGCCAGTTCGCCCGCGGGTTTGCCTTGGCCTTTGGGGGTGAAACCGAGCCAGTAGAAGGTGTGGTTCCAAGTTTGGGCTGCGTTGTTGAAGACGCCGCCTGAGGATTTTTTCACAATCTCTTCCAAATCGAGGTTTTCAAATTCGGTGCCTTTGATTTGGTTGTTGAGGTTGGTGATGTAGGTTTGGTGGTGTTTGCCGTAGTGGTATTCCAGTGTTTCTTTGGAAAGATGCGGCTCCAGTGCGTCGAGCGCGTAGGGCAGTTCGGGTAATTTGTGTTCCATGGTCAGCTCCTTGGTTTTTGGTGTGTGGTTATATTGTGATGCGCAAAAATTCTACCGCGTTTGGATGAAAAATACCAATAAATAATAGTTATCCGCTGCGGATGCTTGCGGCTATAATAACAGGCTTGCGAAGCAATGAAGATTGAAGGAATGCTGTATGAACGATTATGCCGATATGATGCCGTCTGAAGACCGCGAGGTGAGCGCGCTGTCGCTGCCGCCGCATTCGATGGAGGCGGAGCAGTCGGTTATCGGCGGCCTGCTGCTGGAAAATTCGGCGTGGGACCGCATCGCCGATGTGGTGATGGGCGAGGATTTCTACCGCCACGAGCATCGGGTGATTTTCCGCGCCATCGCCAATCTGATTAACGAGAGCCGCCCCGCCGACGTGATTACGGTGCAGGAAGCGCTGGAGCGCAATGATGAGCTGGATGCGGCGGGCGGGTTTAACTATCTGATTACGCTGGCACAAAACACGCCATCTGCCGCCAATATCCGCCGCTATGCCGAGATTGTGCGCGAGCGCTCGATTATGCGCCAGCTGGCCGAAGTGGGCACCGAAATCGCCCGTAGCGCCTACAATCCGCAAGGCCGCGATGCGGGGCAGCTTTTGGATGAAGCGGAAAACAAAGTGTTCCAAATCGCGGAGAGTACGGCCAAATCCAAGCAGGGTTTTTTGGAAATGCCTGCGCTGCTGAAAGAAGTGGTCGAACGCATCGACATGCTTTATTCGCGCGATAATCCCGATGAAGTGACCGGCATCGCCACCGGCTTTATCGATTTGGACAAAAAAACTTCCGGCCTGCAGCCGGGCGATTTGATTATTGTGGCCGGGCGGCCTTCAATGGGTAAAACTGCTTTTTCCATCAATATCGCCGAACATGTGGCGGTGGAATCGAAATTGCCGGTGGCGGTGTTTTCGATGGAGATGGGCGGCGCGCAGCTGGTGATGCGTATGCTCGGCTCGGTCGGTCGGCTCGATCAGCATGTGTTGAAAACCGGTGCGCTGCAGGATGAACATTGGGGCCGTCTGAACGATGCGGTGGTGAAATTATCCGATGCGCCGATGTTTATTGATGAAACGCCCGGCCTCACCGCGCTGGAATTGCGCGCCCGCGCCCGCCGTTTGGCGCGCCAATTCGGCGGCAGGCTCGGTTTGATTGTGATTGACTACCTGCAATTGATGCAGGGCTCTTCAGGCCGCGCCGAAAACCGTACCGCCGAATTGGGCGAAATCTCGCGCTCACTCAAAGCGCTGGCCAAAGAATTGCAAGTGCCGGTGATTGCCTTGTCGCAGCTGAGCCGCGCGGTGGAGCAACGCACCGACAAGCGCCCGATGATGAGCGACTTGCGCGAATCAGGTGCCATCGAGCAGGATGCCGACCTGATTATGTTTATGTATCGCGATGAATACTACAACGCCGAAACCCAATTCAAAGGCTTGGCTGAATGTATTATCGGCAAACACCGTAACGGCCCCACAGGTAAAGTGTTCCTCACCTTTATGGGCCAGTTTACCAAGTTCGACAATGCCGCCTATATTCCGGAAGCCGCATTGATGGAAGATTGATACAGATTGCCGTGAAGTTGCAGGCAAATTACATATTTTATTGGCAAGGTCGGGGCATTATCGTTTAAAATGCCCCGATAATTTTTATAAAATCATCATACCGACATTACTTAGAAAACCTTATCTTCGAGCCGTTACTCATGCGTTTCAAAAACAAAGGCTTTACCCTAATCGAACTCTTGGTCGTCATCACCATCATGGCGATTATGGCCTTGATTGCCCTCCCCAATATGAGCCAATGGCTCGCCGCCCGCCGCGTGGCCGGGCAGGCCGAGCAAGTGGCCAATCTCTTGCGCTTCGCGCGCGCCGAAGCCGTGCGGCTGAATGCACCGGTGTATGTTTGTCCGGTGCAGATTCGTGCCGACGGCAATCCTGATAATTATTGCAATACCGTTTATTCCGGCCAAGGGCTGGGCGCATTTGCCGATGTCGACCGAAACAATACTTATGTCCGCAACACCGATGATGTGGCTTTGCGCTCGATTATTCTGAATTCGGCCAATAATGATGCAGTTGACTATACTTTTGAAACCTATAATTTTGCAGGCGCGCGCACCGGCAATAACCAAGTGTGGGGCTTTCTGCCCAACGGTTCTTTCGGCCATATGCAGGCGCTGGGCGGCACGCTCAATGCAGGCGACGGTTACGTAAAAATTTCCATGACCGATGCCCGCGCTGCCGATGACGCTGCCCGCGCCAATCGCGCCAGCATTGTGTTGGTCGACCCCAGCGGTCGGGCATCGGTATGCGACCGGCGCGATGAACGCGCTTTGTGCCGGTTTGAGCCGGCTGCGGGGAATTGATGATGAACAATAAAACCATAAAAAATACAGCGGCAGGCGGGCAAGTTTCCCGTTGCAGCACCAATCGTTATTCAGGCCGTCTGAAACAGAATCAGGTGGGTATGACGCTGCTGGAAGTGATTGTGGCTATGTTTGTACTCGCTATCGGCGTGTTGGCACTGTTGGCGACGCAATTGCGCAGCGTGTCGGGTGTGCGTGAGGCAGAAGGCCAAACCATTGTGGCGCAGGCGGTGCAAAACCTGATTGAAGGCATGCTGATTAATCCGACTTTGTCGGGAGCCACAGATGGCAGCGGGGAAGCTACCGGCTGGACGCTGAAAGCCTATGATGCTTATTTGGTCGGCACCGCCAGCGCGGCAAGCTGTACGCCACGGTTTACCGATAGCATGGATAAAGCGGCACTTGCTACGGCGCAGTTGTGCCAATTCCGCAATAGCTTGGCGGTGGCGCTGCCGGAAGGGAATGTGCGTTATGCGATATGCCGTGATAATTCCGATGCCGAACCGACGGTTAATGGCGCAAATGTGAATTTCAATTGCAGCGGCAACGGCAATAATTTTGTGGTCAAAGTTGTGTGGCAGATGGATACGGAAGAAGATGCTGATGCAGCCTCACCGCTGACGATGAATGAAGGCCGTGCGGTCTATACCTATCAGGCGAGGGTAACGCAATGATGAAAACAGCCAAACCGATTTCCCGCCGCCCGTTTGCCGCCAAACGCAGCCAAGGCTTCAGCCTGATAGAGTTTCTGGTGGCCAGCATATTGAGCATGATTGTGTTGATTGCCGTCAGCTCCGGCTATTTCGTTTCACGCCAATTGAGCGATACTGCGCTGACGCGGCTGAATGTGCAGCAGGATTTGCGCAATGCATCAAATATGATTGTGCGCGATGCCCGTATGGCGGGCAATTTCGGCTGCTTCAATATGGCGGCGTATACTGTCGCAGCCGTGCAAGAGAGCAGCAATACTGATGCGGCTTTTCAATTACGCACGCCGAATCAGAATTCTTTGGTGCCGGTGAAATTGCTGACTGCCGCTGATTTCAGCCCGTCAGGATTTGCTGCGACTTCTGATGTGTTGGTGTTCCAATACGGTGTCGGCTCGGCTTCGATTGTCGGCCAGACCGTTAATGGCGCCGAGCTGCAAATCCCGGTGGGCGACCCGTTGCACAGCGCGACCAGCAATACGCCGTTGGTATTCAGCAGCTGCGGCGTGCTCGACCGCCCGGACAGCTATAGCGTTGCCCGCAACGGCAACCGTTTAACCATCAGCAATATCACGCCTGCTTTGAACACCGCACAAGTACGCAATGAATTTGCCGTGTTGCGTTATACCGTTATCGCTTATGCGGTGGGAACGGTGGGCGGTCAGCAGGGGTTGTTCCGCTTTCAGTTGGCCGATAATGGCCAATGGGGCAATCCGCAATTGCTGATGCCGGATATTGCCGATATGGATATCCGCTACGGCTACGTCAATAATTGTGCGGCCAGCGGTGCGGCGGCCAGCGCGGTTTCAGCGGAAACTTTTGAATTTACCGATACTTTAAAAACCGGCAATGATGCAGATGGAGAGGGCGTGCCTTCACCGGCGATGATTCGTATCACGCTCAACGGCGGCAATGATGTAGCCGCACAAACCGCAGCAGGCGCAGAGGCCGGTGATGTTCATGTCTACAATATTGATGCAACCGTACGCGGGGGGAACACATGCGCAGACCGTACCATTTAAACCATACCAAAGCGTCGGCGCAACAGGGCTTCGCCTTGTTTATCGTGTTGATGATGATGATTGTGATTGCTTTTTTGGTCGTGGCGGTCACGCAGTCGTATAACACCGAAATGCGTATCGGCAGCAACGATGCCGACCGCCGTTTGGCCATGTCGCTGGCGGAAGCGGCCTTGCGCGAGGGCGAGGGCGATATTGCGGGTTTGAATAATCCCACTTTTACCCAAAACTGCATCAACGGTTTGTGCACGCTTGCCGGTGCGGCAGCGTCCACCCAAGGCGATATCACGATTGAAGCGGACACCACCAATACCGTAGCTTGGGACCGCACCTGCGGTAATGATAAATGTATGGATAGCAACGGCCTCAGCTATGCCGTCGGCACGGATACAGCGGTAAATAGCGCCCCGCGCTATATTATCGAATTTATCGAGGCCAAAAGCGACGGGCGGGAAATCTATCGGGTAACTGCCCGCGCTTGGGGGCGCAATGCCAATACCATGGTTACGGTGCAGTCTTATGTGGAGGCAGCGCCTTGATGAAACCCTTAACCAATAAGCCAAACGGGCAGGGCGGCTTTACGCTGCTGGAAATGATGATGGTGGTGGCGATACTCGGCATTTTGGCCGCTATCGCGCTGCCTTCCTATCAGCGTTATGTAGAGCGCGCCAATCTGGCTAATGCGCATGCAGAATTGGTGAATATCCATCATGCCATCAAACGTTTTCGTGTTGCCAACCCTGGTGGGCGCGGAACGGAGGGTGGTAATGCAGTTGACACGACCCGAAATGCGGGGCTGAGCGCTTATGTAGCAGGCCTTGGCGTTGAAGCAACGGTAGACAGTAAATATCAAATTTCCGCTGATATGCCCAATAATGACAGCCTGCGCTACAATCTTATGGCTTTGCCTCGCCCAGACAGCGGTTATACCAAAGCTGTGTGGATGAGCAGCGCCGGGCAGGCTTACCGCTGCGACAATGCCGCTGCTGCAAAAAGCTACGCAACCGACGGTGACTGCGAGGAAATCAAATAAGCTGGATTGTAGGCTATAGAGGCCGTCTGAACGCCTGTTCAGACGGCCTTTTGTTTTTATAGGAGCAATCGGATTAAGTGGCTGATAGTCATCAACAGTCAACTAAAAGCCGTCTGAAACATTGGCGATTTCCGTCACCCGACTATCTGGATTGTCGGGTCGAACCCGACAATGACGGGTCGATATATCGTTTTAGTCTGGCAAAGAATCAGGCTCTGGAAATTTCTTTAACAAGTTTCTGCTGCGGTCAAAGCGGTGACATCGACTACTCCCACCCGTCATTGCCGGGCTTGACCCGGCAATCCAGTTTGAGGCCGTCTGAAACATTGGCGGTTTCTGCAGCCTGACTGTTTGGCTTGTCAGGGGCAAACATAGCAATGACGGCGTGCCGACCATCCTGCCGCTCGCTATGTTGTCCGCTATAGTATTTGTTGCCCGCCCGAAATCCCGCTACAATCTTGCCTGAACACCAATACACCAACTGACGCAGGAGCGCTTGTGCAGCCACTTGAATATTGCCGCCGCAAAGCCGCCGAAAGCCAATCCAGCTTTCTGGCGGGCTTTCGTTTTTTGCCGCAACACAAGCAGGATGCGATGACGGTGTTGTATGCGTTTTGCCGCGAGCTGGATGATGTGGTAGACGATTGCACCGATGCGCATGTGGCGCAAACGACGTTGAACTGGTGGCGTTTGGAATTGGCCAAGGTGTTTGGTGATGAGATGCCTGAGCACCCTGTTTGTCAGGCGCTCAAGCCTGTGGTGCGCGATTTTGCCTTGCCGCAGGATGAGCTGGCTGAAATTATCGAGGGCATGCAGATGGATTTGCAGCAGGCGCGCTACGGCAGCTTTGAGGAATTGAAGCTCTATTGCTACCGTGTGGCCGGTGTGGTCGGGCGGTTGATTACGCGGATTTTGGGTTTCAGCCGCGCCGAAACGCTGGATTATGCCGACAAAATGGGCTTGGCGCTGCAGCTGACCAACATTATCCGCGATGTGGGCGAGGATGCGCGCAATGGGCGCATTTATCTGCCGATGGTGGAATTGCAGCAGTTTGACGTACCCGCGCAAACCATCATGCAACAAATGCCCACCCCCGAATTCGGCAGGCTGATGGCTTTTCAGATTGAACGCGCCCGCCAAATTTATCGTGAGGCGGCAGCGATGCTGCCGCGTGCCGACCGCAAAGCGCAAAAAATGGGCTTGGTGTTGGCCGGTATTTACTACGCTTTATTGAACGAAATCGAGCGTGACGGTGCCGAAAATGTGTTGAAATATAAAATCGCCATTCCGGGGCCGCGCAAAAAGCGTATTGCCCTGAAGGTTTGGCTGTTTGGATTCACACCATGAAACCGAAGCATACACGCCCGAAAATTGCGGTAGTCGGCGCAGGCTGGTCAGGCTTGAGCGCGGCGGTGGAATTGACCGCCCATGCCGATGTGAGCCTGTTTGAGGCGGGCAAACAGGCGGGCGGGCGGGCGCGGGCGCTGTGTGTGGCGGGCGACGGTTTCAGCTTTTTAGACAACGGCCAGCATATTCTGATTGGCGCTTATCGCGGTGTGCAAACTCTGCTGCGTCGGGTCGGCGTGCGCGAAGACGAGGTTTTTCTGCGCCTGCCGATGCAGTGGCATATGGCCGACAGCATGCAGTTTAAGGCCGCGCGTCTGCCGGCGCCGCTGCATATTCTGTTCGGCATTCTGGCCGCTAAAAATGTCGGCCTGGCCGAGAAAACCGCTTTGCTCAACAGCATGCGCGGTTTGCAGAAATGGCATGCGCTCAATCTGCCCGATGTGTCGGTCGGCCAATGGCTGCAGCAGCAAAACGTTTCGCGCAAAATGGTGGCCGGATTCTGGCAGCCGTTGGTGTGGGGGGCATTGAACACGCCGCTGGAGCGCGCGAGCCTGCGCATTTTGGCCAATGTGCTGCATGACGGCGTGTGGGCAGACAAAGCGGGCAGCGATTATTGGCTGCCGAAACAGGATTTGGGCAAAATACTGGCCGAGCCTGCGCTGGCATGGTTGCGCAAACAGGGCGCGGCCATTCATATGGAAACGCGGGTGGGGCGGCTTGAGCGCCTGCAAAGCGGCCAAGTGGCGGTAAACGGTTCGGCATTTGATGCGGTGGTGTCGGCGGTAGCGCCTTATCATGCACTTGCGCTGATGCCGTCTGAAACGCCGCCATATATTCAGACGGCCTATAACGATATGCAGTATCATGCCATTACCACGGTGTATCTGCGTTATGCCGAAACGTTGGCGCTGCCTGCGGTGATGACCGGGCTGGCGGAAGGCACGGCGCAATGGCTGATTGACCGCAGCCGCCTAGGTTTGTCGGGTAATGAGGTTGTCGCCGTTATCAGCCTCTCCGACCGGGTGGGCGCGTATAAAAACGAAGAATGGATTGCACGCGTGCATGCGGATGTGAAAGCATTGTGCCCGCATGTAGGCAAACCGCTGGCGGCCAAGGCTATCACGGAAAAGCGCGCCACCATCGCCAGCGGCGTAGGGCGCGCATTGCCCGATTTGGTCTGGCTGCACCATCAGCGCATTTATCCGGCGGGCGACTACCTGCACCCGCGCTATTCGGCCACGCTGGAAGCGGCGGTGCAATCGGGGCGCGCGGCGGCGGCTTTGTGTTTGAACGAATTAAACTGATAAAAAGAGAAATGAAATGACGCAACTGCAAGACAAAATTATTCTGATTACCGGCGCTTCGCAAGGCATCGGCGAACAAGTGGCCAAAGCTTATGCGGCGGCGGGCGCGACCGTGGTATTGGTGGCGCGGCATCAGAAAAAGCTGGAAAAAGTGTATGACGACATTGTGGCGGCGGGTCATCCCGAGCCGTTTGCCATCTGCTTCGACCTGCTGACGGCAGAGGAAAAAGAGTTTGAGCAACTGGCGCAAACCATCTCTGAAGCCACCGAGGGCAAGCTCGACGGCATCGTGCATTGCGCCAGCTATTTCTACGCGCTCTCGCCGCTCGATTTCCAAACCGTGGCGGAATGGGTCAACCAATACCGCATCAACACCGTCGCTCCGATGGGTTTGACGCGCGCGTTTCTGCCGCTGCTAAAAGAATCGGCCGATGCTTCGGTGATTTTTGTCGGCGAGAGCCACGGCGAAGACCCGAAAGCCTATTGGGGCGGCTTCGGCGCATCCAAAGCGGCGCTGAACTATCTGTGCAAAGTGGCGGCAGACGAGTGGGAGCGTTTCGACCATTTACGCGCCAATGTGTTGGTGCCGGGCCCGGTCAATTCGCCGCAACGCATGAAAACCCATCCGGGCGAAGCGCGCAGCGAACGCAAGGATTACGA
>CAYVIS010000061.1:0-9910 GCA_964451565.1 uncultured Neisseria sp. | reverse complement strand
TGCTCTCGTCGCCGCCACGGGTCACGTGAAACAAATCTTCGCCGAATTTGGGCAGCTGGCCGGTGCCAAAGAGGGTGCTGTCATTGACGATATAAGGCGTGTAATGTTCGGTATAGCCGTGTTGCAGCGTGTGGGTGTCGAGCATGAATTGTGCCAAAGCGCGGTGCAGACGGGCGATTTGGCCTTTCATGAGGGTGAAGCGCGCGCCGGACAAAGCTGCGCCGGTTTCAAAATCCAGCCCCAGCGGTGCGCCCAAATCCACGTGGTCTTTCACGTCGAAATCAAACGCGCGCGGCGTACCGACTTTGCGCACTTCCACGTTTTCGCTCTCGTCTTTACCGACGGGCACGCTTTCGTGCGGCAGGTTGGGGATGCCGGAGAGCCAGTTTTCCAATTCGGCCTGCACAGCGTCAAACTCGGCAGCGGTTTGCTCCAGCTTGGTTTTGATTTGCGCCACTTCGGCCATGGCGGCATCGGCTTCGGCGTGTTTGCCTTGGCCTTTGAGCGCGCCGATTTGCTTGGAAGTGCTGTTGCGCGCGGCCTGCAATTCTTCGGTTTGCACTTGCAGGGCTTTGCGGCGGGCTTCGATGGCTTCAAAACGGGCGCTGTCGAATTCGTAACCGCGTGCGGCCAAACGGGCGGCGACGGCGGCGGTGTCGTTGCGGAGCAATTGGATGTCTAACATGGTTGCTTTCTCGTTGAATCGGGTGAAATCGGAATGGGCATTATTGTAAACCAATTTCGATGACAAAGGCCGTCTGAAAGCAATATTTCAGACGGCCTTTGGTGAATGGCGGCGCTTATTTGCAGCTCACGCCCTGAATCTGCGGTTTGCTGCCGCTGCCGACTTTGAAGACGCATTTGGTGGCGCTGCTGCCGGATACGGTGAGGTTGCCGCCGGCCAAATTGAGGTTGACCGGCTCTTTCACGCCCATGCTGACGGCGGTGGACGCCAATTTTTGCACGTCATCGGCGGTGTAGGCGGTGTTGTTGCCGCTTACCTTGATTTCTTTGGCTGCGTAGGCATTGGCGCCAAAGGCCAGCGCAGCGGCACCGGCGAGCAGGGCAAAGAGTTTGGTTTTGGTCATTGCAGTTTCCTTGGTTGCTTGTGTGAAATCACACATGAGTTGGATACCAGAGTAGGGGCAAAAGTTCGATTTTGCAAGCTTTTATCGTATTTTTGCGGTGGTTTGTTGTATGTTTGGTCGGGTTTTTGGCATCGTTCAAACCATATTGTACGCTATTTACGTGCAATAATGTAGGTAATTTGATAATCCAGCGGCAACTTGCCGTCTTGGCCGCGCAGGGCTTCGTAAGCGCGGCAGAAACGTTGCCAGCGCTGTTTGCCGGTGAGGCCGCCGCTGCGCCCGGCAACGTGGTTGGCGCCGATGTTTTTCAAACTGCGCAACAAATCGGGAAGGGTGTCGAATGTTTGCGTGCAGGTTTCGGTGTGGATTTTGAGTGAAGCAAAGCAGGCAAAGGCGGCGCGGATATCGGTTTCGCTTAAAAAACGGTTGACGTGCGGCGTATCATCGGCGGCCCGCCAGGCTTGGCGAAGCTGCCACAAGCTGCCCGCGCTGACGGTGGCAACGGCAATGCCGCCGCCGGGGCGGGTAACGCGCTGCATCTCGGCGGCGGCTTGCGCCAAATCGCCACACCATTGCACGGCCAAGTTGCTGAAGCAGATATCGGTGGCGGCATCGGCCAGCGGCAGGGCTTCGGCATCGGCCAAGATGCAGCGCCGGATTTGGTGCGCGGCGCGGGTGTGGCGCAACATGCCTTCGGCCAAATCCAGCGCCGTGACCTCGGCTCCGGTTTCACGCAGCACGCGGCAAAACCAGCCGCTGCCCGCGCCGATATCGAGCACGCTTTTTTGCTTGAGGCCGTCTGAAAGCTCGGTTTGCAATAATTCGAGCAGGCGCTTGCCGCTGTGGCGTTGCAACGCCGCCGCCTCGTCATAGCTTGAAGCGGCCTGGCTGAAGGCACGGGCGATGTGTCGCTTGGCGTGTTCAGACGGCATGGCGCAGCCCTTCGGCCAATTGCAGAATATGCGCTTCTTCGTGCGCAGCGCTGAGGGTGATGCGCAGCTGCGCGCGGCCTTGCGGCACGGTGGGCGGGCGGATGGCGGCGACATAGAGGCCGCGTCCGCGCAATGCTGCGGCGGCGGACAAGGCCGCTTCGTTACTGCCGCATACAAAAGGCTGGATGGGCGTTTGCGAGGGCAGCAGGCGCTCGTGCAGACCATGTTGCTGCAAGGCCGTCTGAAAGGTGCGGATGTTGTGTTGCAGCTTGGCGCGCAAATCATCGGCTTGGCGCAGGCGCGTGATGGCGGCGGAAAGCGCGGCAGCCTGCGCGGGCGGCATGGCGGTGCTGTAAACCAGATGGCGGGCGAATTGGGTGAGGTATTCGGCCACATCGTTGCTGCACAACACCGCCGCGCCCATCAGCCCGACTGCCTTACCGAAAGTGAGCACCAACAATTCGGGGCGCACACCTGCCGCCGCCGCGCTGCCTTTGCCCTCCGGCCCCAATATGCCGAGGCCGTGGGCATCATCAATCAGCAGCCACGCGCCGTGCGGGCGACACAAATCGGCCAAGCGGCGGATGTCGGCACAATCGCCGTCCATGCTGAACACGCCTTCGCTGGCCACCAAAATGCGTTTGCCTGGATATCCGGCCAGCTGCGTGGCCAGAATATCGTAGCGCTGGTGGGCAAAGCGGCGGTAAACCGCAGGGCTGAGCGCCGCGGCTTCCTGCATCGAAGCATGGCAGTATTTGTCGGCCAGCAACACATCATCCCGCCCGAGCAGGCCGAGCAGCAGCGCCTGATTGGCGGCAAATCCGCTCGGAAACAGCAGCGCACGCTCATAGCCCTGCCATTGCGCCAAAGTATTTTCCAGCGCTTCGTGCGCATCGGTGTGGCCGGTTACCAAGGGCGAGCCGCCGCTGCCCGCACCATATCGCGCCAACGCCTGCTGCCACGCGGCAATCACGCCCTCATCGCGGCTGAGACCGAGATAATCGTTGCCTGCGAAATTCAAATAACGCTGCCCGCCGATACCGATATACGGCGCTTCAGTATCGGCATTGCGGACGATGCGGCGGCGGTAGGCTTGTTTTGCGTGTTGCACGGCCAGTGCGGTTTGCAGGTGTTGTTGCCAGTTCATAAAAGGAAGACAAAAAGGGAAAGGCGCCAGTGTGTATGGTTTCAGACGGCCTGTCAAACGCAGTATTTTGCGCGGAAAAGTATCGGGGAAATCTTTTGCTGCAAGGCCGTCTGAAAGGCGGGAAAGCGGGTGGTTGGTGATATGGCGTGAAAAAAGGTGGCAGGAAATGGTGTGTTATGTTTGTTATGATGGGTGCGGTTGGGGAAAAGGCCGTCTGAAACATTAGAGATGATGTTTCAGACGGCCTTTGTCGGCTTGTGTTTAAACGGGTTTATGGGTTGTCGCGCAATTCGCGGCGCAGGATTTTGCCGACGTTGGATTTGGGCAGCTCATCGCGGAATTCGATGTCTTTCGGCACTTTATACGCGGTCAGCTCGCTGCGGCAGAAGGCCACCAGCTCTTCTTTGCTGAGGGTATCGTCTTTTTTCACCACAAACAGTTTCAGCGCTTCGCCGGTTTTTTCGTTGGGCACACCGATGCAGGCGGCTTCGAGCACTTTGTCGTGGTGCGCCACCACGTCTTCGATTTCGTTGGGGTAAACGTTGAAGCCGGATACCACAATTAAGTCTTTTTTGCGGTCGACCAGTTTGAACCAGCCTTTTTCATCCATCACGGCGATGTCGCCGGTTTCGAGAAAGCCGCGTGCGTCGATGGTTTTGGCGGTTTCTTCGGGGCGCTGCCAATAGCCCTGCATCACTTGCGGGCCTTTTACCCACATTTCGCCGGGCTGGCCTTGCGCCACTTCACGGCCTTCTTCATCACGCAATTCCACTTCGGTGGAGGGCACGGGCAGGCCGATGCTGCCGGTGTAGGCGGGAATGTTGAGCGGGTTGCAGCACACGCCGGGGCTGGCTTCGGTGAGGCCGTAGGCTTCGACAATCGGGGTGCCGGTGATGTTTTTCCATTTTTCGGCCACGGCTTTTTGGGTGGCCATGCCGCCGCCGAGGGTGAGTTTGAGGCCGGAGAAGTCGATTTCGGCAAATTCGGGGCAGTTGATCATGCCGTTAAACAGTGTGTTGACGCCGATGAAGACGCTGATTTTGTTTTTCTTCATGTCGCCGATAAAGCTTTTCATGTCGCGCGGGTTGGTAATCAACAGGATGCGCGAGCCGGCTTGGGTGAAAATCATCAAGTTTACGGTGAGGGCGAAGATGTGATACAGCGGCAGCGCGGCGATGACGGTTTCTTCGCCGTCGCGCAATTGGTTTTTAATCCATTCGCCGCCTTGCAGCATGTTGGCGCAGATGTTGCCGTGGCTGAGAATCGCGCCTTTGGCCACGCCGGTGGTGCCGCCGGTGTATTGCAGGAAAGCGGGGGTATCGCGGTTTAATGCGACTGTTTTAAAGTTTTGTGCCGCGCCTTGTGTTAAGGCCGTCTGAAAAGAAATGGCATTCGGAATGCGGTATTCGGGCACCATTTTTTTGATTTTGCGGATGACGAAATTCATCAACGTGCCTTTGAGCGCGCCAAACATTTCGCCGATGTTGGCAATAATCACGTTTTTGATTTGGGTGCGCGGCAGCACCAATTCGAGCGTGTTGGCGAAGTTTTCCAAAACGATGATGGTAGATGCGCCGCTGTCGTTGAGCTGGTGTTCGAGCTCGCGCGGGGTGTAGAGCGGGTTGGTGTTGACCACCATCATGCCGGCTTTGAGCGCGCCGAATAGGGCAATCGGATATTGCAATACATTCGGCATCATAATCGCCACGCGCTCGCCTTGCGGCAGCTTGAGCGTGTTTTGCAGGAATGAGGCGAAATCGGTAATCAGTTTGCCGGTTTCGGCGTAGCTGAGGGTTTTGCCCATGTTTTGGAATGCGGGTTTGCTGCCGAATTTTTGTACGCTTTGCTCGAAAACGTCGAGAATGGAATCGTAGCGGGTGAGGTCGATTTCGGCAGGAACGCCTGCTTCGTAGCTTTGCAGCCAGATTTTGTTCATGGGGATTCTCTTGGTTTTTAATTGAGGCTGGTTTTTGTGGGGTTATGGTATGTTGGGCTTGTGGCAGCGGTTGACACCCTTTCCCTGTTGCTCAAAGAGGGCAAGATTGACACGCTGCGCTAGTCAATCTAAGCCGGAGAGGGGGATTTAAGCTACAGGCCGTCTGAAAGATTTCTGTTGCTTGCCTTATTTCGTTCCGTTCAAAATAAGTGATTTTGTAGGGTGCAATAAGGCATAGCCACATTGCACCGATTCATGCATTTTCGAGGTTTTCAGAAGCGGCTGATTTCCGCTAATCGGTGCAATGCGCTGATGCTTATTGCACCCTACTGCTGTTCCGGTTGTGTACGGCGAAGCAAGCCTGGCGGCTTGCGCACCCTCACCCTAGCCCTCTCCCTGAGGGAGAGGGGATTAAATTGCTGAAGCCCGAAAGTTTTTCGACGGCCTCAAACATTTACTGCTTTACTATTCAAGCGATAACGCATGGTTGAACAACAGTAATTTTTCAGACGGCCTGTAACTTAGTCCCCTCTCCCTCAGGGAGAGGGTTAGGGTGAGGGTGTAAAGCCTCGGAATCAAAGTAAGGCACAATACTACGGCCACATCCCGATTACACCCTAACAACCCCCAATCCTATCCTGCCACAATCACCGGCTTATCGGTGCTCATAATAATCCCACCGCCGAGGCAGATTTCGCCGTCGTACAACACTGCCGACTGCCCCGGCGTCACCGCCCATTGTGGCTCGTCGAAGGTCAGCTCGATGGTTTCGTCATCCAGATATTTCAAGCTGCAGGCGGCATCAGCCATGCGGTAGCGGGTTTTGCAGCTGTAGCGGCCTTCGGCCGGGCGTTCGGGCAGGGTGAAGCTCAAGTCGTTCATGATTAAGGTTCGGGTGAACAGCAGCGGGTGGTCGTGCCCTTGCACCACAATCAATTCGTTTTTGGCCAAATCTTTGCCGGCCACAAACCACGGCTCGCCTGCGCCGCCGATGCCCAAGCCTTTGCGTTGGCCGAGGGTGTAGAACATCAGGCCGACGTGTTCGCCGACGATTTTGCCTTCGGGCGTAACCATGTTGCCGTTGTTGGTGGGCAGGTATTTTTGCAGAAACTCGCGAAACGGGCGCTCGCCGATGAAGCAGATGCCGGTGCTGTCTTTTTTGGTGGCGGTGGGCAGTTTGGCTTCGGCGGCGAGGCGGCGCACTTCGGGCTTTTCCAATTCGCCGAGCGGGAAAATGGCGCGTTCGAGTTGGAGGGGCTTCAGGCGGTAGAGGAAGTAGCTTTGGTCTTTATTTTGATCAAGCCCTTTGAGCAGGTGGTGCACGCCGTTGCGCACTTCTTTACGCGCATAGTGGCCGGTGGCAATCACATCGGCGCCTTGTTCGATGGCGTAATCGAGAAAGCATTTGAACTTGATTTCGGCGTTGCAGAGTACATCGGGATTGGGTGTGCGTCCGGCTTGGTATTCCTGCAGGAAGTAGGCGAACACGTTGTCTTTATATTGGGCGGCGAAATTGACGATGTCGATGTCGATGCCGATGATGTCGGCCACGGCCATGGCGTCGAGCGAATCTTCTTTGATGCTGCAATATTCGTCGTTGTTGTCGTCTTCCCAGTTTTGCATGAAAACGCTGCGCACTTGGTGTCCGGCTTGTTGGAGCAGGTAAGCGGTTACGGAGGAATCGACGCCGCCGGAGAGGCCGACGATGATGTTTTTGGGGTTTTGAGTGTGCATGTGGTGCTATATGCAGGCAAGAGGCTTGATTTTAAAGCGCGCGCCTGCATCGGGTGATTAAAGTGTGATTTTACAATGTTCAGACGGCCTCTGTATACAAAGGCCGTCTGAAATAATCATGGTGTTGATGTTCAAACCTTGCCGGTGCTGCCGAAGCCGCCTTCGCCGCGCTCGCTTTGGGCAAATTCGTCCACCACTTTAAAGGCCGCCTGAAGCACCGGCACAATCACCATTTGCGCGATGCGCTCCATCGGTTCGATGGTAAACGCGCTGTTGCCGCGGTTCCATACTGATACTTTCAGTTCGCCTTGGTAATCCGAATCGATGAGGCCGACGAGGTTGCCGAGCACGATGCCGTGTTTGTGGCCGAGGCCGGAGCGCGGCAGCAGCATGGCGGCGTAGGCGGGGTTGGCCAGATGGATGGCGAGGCCGGTGGGCACGAGGTAGGTTTCGCCGGCTTGCAGGGTGACGGCTTCGTCAAGGCAGGCGCGCAGGTCGAGGCCGGCAGAGCCGGGGGTGGCGTAGGCGGGCAGCAGTTCGGCCATTTTGGGGTTGAGGATTTTCAGTTCGACTTCGGTTTGCATTTCGGGCTTTCAAAAATTTTTCAGACGGCCAATTATACACAAAGGCCGTCTGAAAGAGTTTGGCAAGTTTGTCCTTATAGCGGATTCACTTGTTTGCTTTCAGACGGCCTTGATTCATTCAACCCGGATTAAAAACCGGCCTGTTTTTCAAGCGATTCCACCAGTTGCTCGTCGAGCTGGAGCGCTTGTGAGAGCTGCGATAAAAACACGATTTCTTTGCGTGCCAAATCGGCGCACACCATGCGGGCGGCCAGATAGGCTTCGGCAGCCAGCGCCGGGTTGTTGCCGATGTCGCGGGCGATGTCGGCGGCGTTGGCAGGGTGTTGCAATTCGTTGGCGAGCCATTGTTGTGCTTCGGGGTCGACTGTGTCGGTTTCGTTTTGAATGAGGGCGCGTTCGGCATCATCAATCAGGCCGTCTGAAGCGGCAGCGGCAATCATGGTGCGTAGAATCACGCGGCTGGCGTCTTCAGAAGCTTGGCCTTGGTGTTGGAAATCGTGTTCTGCCGGAGCGGGCGCGGCAGATGCGGCAGCATTGCCGGCGGCAGCCTGATTGCGCTGCCAGCTTTGATAAGCCTGCCAGGCCAGCGCGCCGATGGCGGCCATCGAGCCTGCCCGAACCAAGCTGTTGCCACCGCTTTTGCGTTTGCCCTGGTTTTTGAAAATCATCGATAAAATGCTGGCTGCGGCTGCGCTGCCGCCGATTTTCATCAAGGTGTCGGTGTTGATGCCGCCGTGGTTGGTGCTACCGGAATGGGTTTGGCTGCCGTTGCGGGTGGCGGGTTGGGCGGTGCTGTTTTTCTGTACGGCACCCAAAACTTGATTGAGCAGGCTGTTTAAATTCATGGTTTTTCCTTGGTCTGGGGGAATACTTTAAATTGAGTGGCGGCGCAAAATCACAAGACGCAGATGTGTAAAAACTTGCTTACATCCGCCGCATCATCAATAGAAAATAACCGCCGCCGAGCAGGGTGGCCATCAGGCCGGCAGGGATTTCATACGGAAAGCCGATTTGGCGGCCGAGCCAGTCGGCCAGCGTCATCACCGCCGCGCCGATTAGGGAGGCATACCACAATTGTTGTCGGGGCAGTCGCGCGCCGAGCATATTGGCCAAATGCGGCGCAAGCAGGCCGACAAAGCTCAAAGGACCGATCAGCAACGTGGCCAGCGCGGTGAGCAGGGCGCTGAACACAATCAGCAGCGTGCGTGCGGCAGGCACGTTTACTCCGGCCGCTTGCGCCACATTGGCATTGAGGCTGAGCAAGCCCAGCCAGCGGCTCAGCGGCAGGGAGGCCGACAGCAGCGAGATGGAAGCCGCCAGCATCACGCCTGAAAGCAGCGGCTCGGCCTGATAAGTGGAGCCGGAAAGCCACACCAAAAGCTGCTGCACACGCAAATCGCCGCCTGCGGCCCACACGCGGACAAACGCATCGGAAAGCGCGGCCACGGCAATACCGGTGAGCAATACTTTTTCGGGCAGCAGGCCGTTTTTGCGGTTGAACAACATAATCAGCGCCAATGTGGCCAACGCAGCGGCGATGCCGATCAGCCAAAACCACAGGCTGCCTGCGGGAATGTTAAACAACAACACCGCCGTCATCACACCGAATGCGGTGCCGGAGCTGATGCCGAGCAGCTCGGGGCTGGCCATCGGGTTTTGCGTGAGCCGTTGCAGCAATACGCCGGTGGTGGCCAGCATGATGCCGCAGGCCGCAGCGGTAAACAGGCGCGGATAGCGTAGGGCGAGGAAATCGGCGTTGGCGGTAAACTGCCAACCGTCGGCGCTGCGTCCGGCAAACAGCGCCAGCGCAACCGCTGCCAACAGCACCAACGGCAACCAGCGCAACAGCGCCGAGGGGCGGATGCGCGCCACGGTTTGCACCGAGGCCGTCTGAAGCGCAGGGCTGCTGGGCATACGCATCATCAGCCACAGCAACAGCGGCGCACCGATTAAGCCGGTTACCGCGCCGGCGGGCAAATCGATTTGGCGGTAATGGTTGAGCAATACCAACACATTATCGGTAAGCAGCAACATCAACGCGCCAAACACAAACGCCATCAGCAAACGCGCCCACAGCGTGCGTACACCGAGTTGGCGCACCACCGTGGCCGCGGCCAGCCCCACGAAGCCCATCATGCCGACCATGCCCACCACATTGGCGCTGAGAAACGCTGCGGCCGCCAAAGCCGCCAGGCGGATGGTTTTGACAGGAATGCCGAGTGCGGCGGCTTGGGTGTCGCTCAGGCTCATAATCGCCAAAGGCTTCACCAGCAAGGCAATCAACACACCGGCGGCAAGCACGCGCCACAAAAGCTGAATGCTGTCGTGCCAGCTGTCTTGCAGCAACGAGCCGCTGCCCCACAGCATAATGCCGCGCGTTTCTTCCGAATAAAACAGCGTAATGATGCCGGTAAACGCGCCGAGATAAAGCGACGTCACCAAACCGGCCAGCACCACCATCAGCGGCACCAATTCGCGCCGTGCCGACA
>CAYVIS010000060.1:0-10164 GCA_964451565.1 uncultured Neisseria sp. | reverse complement strand
CCGCGCTCGAATGCTGCCACAAAGGCTGGGGCGAAAGCGTGATTATCGGCGTGGCGCCGGCCGGTGCCGAAATCAAAACCCGCCCGTTCCAACTGGTGACCGGCCGCGTGTGGCGCGGCTCCGCATTTGGCGGCGTGAAGGGGCGCAGCGAATTGCCCGGCATCATCGAGCAATACATGAAAGGCGAATTCGCCCTGAGCGATTTCATCACCCACACCATGCCACTGGAAAACATCAACAAAGCGTTTGATTTGATGCACGAAGGCAAATCCATCCGCAGCGTGATTCATTATTAAACCACAGAGCCGATGAAGCATGATTCGGCTCAGGCCGTCTGAAAGCCCTCAACACGTTCAGACGGCCTAGGGCATTCTAATGCCCGCCCACCGTTTAACCTCAAAACAGGAGCCGAACATGAATTTCATCACTGAAATCCCCGCCGGAGCCGACATCCAAACCTATGAATTGCAAGACCTGTTGGCACACGAGCACCAAACCTGGACGGCAGACAAATCCCGCCCCGCTTTCCTGATTCTGCAACGCGAAACCAAAGACCCGCTCTACGACACGCGCGAAGATTTTTATTTCAGAGACAAAGACGTGTTGAAAGTGGTGAGCTTCGGCCTTAAGCTGGAACACGAAGCCAACTGCCTCGTGTTTCACTGGTATCTGATCGGCACTTACGGTTATTCACGCATCCGCAACAGCCGTCCGGCGTTGCTGAAAATCAACCCGCAAGGTGAGTTTACCGGCGAAGTGATGCTGCCCTGTGCCGGTTCGGTCGATATGCTCGAATGCCTGAAGCAGGCATTTATTGCCTATAAAACCGGCCACGGCTTCCGCGACAGCGGCACCCAGAAAATGCTGGTCGACTACAGCCGCGTGCTGCCGTGCGACGACGCAGAGCAGCCGCTGGTGATTAATGCCGACGGCAGCGTCAGCCAATAAAATTTTGTTCAGACGGCCAGATTGCATCTAGGCCGTCTGAACGCCCTATTCTGAAAGGCAAACCCATGACCGCACCCAAGCTGATTTCCCGCAACAAAATGTTCAACGGCCACCACGAGCGCTACACCCACCGTTCCAACAGCACCGGCACCGAGATGACATTCGCCGTGTATCTGCCGCCGCAAGCGCTCAAAGGCTATAAAGTGCCGGTGTTGTATTGGCTCTCCGGCCTCACCTGCAACGATGAGAATTTCTCCACCAAAGCCGGGGCGCAACGTTTCGCAGCCGCTTGGAACGTCGCCTTGGTAATGCCCGACACCTCACCGCGCGGCGAAGATGTGGCCGATGCCGAAGGTTACGATTTGGGCAAAGGCGCGGGCTTTTATGTCAACGCCACCGAAGCGCCGTGGACCGCGCATTATCAGATGTATGACTACATCGTGCACGAATTGCCCGCGCTGATTGAAGCACACTTCCCCGTCACCGATAAACGCAGCATTTTCGGCCACAGCATGGGCGGCCACGGCGCGCTGCAAATCGCGCTGAAAAACCCCGACCGCTATGCCGCCGTGTCCGCTTTTGCGCCGATTGTGAACCCGAGCGAAACACCGTGGGGGCAGAAAGCCTTCGCTGCCTATCTGGGCGACGACAAAGCCGCGTGGATGCAATACGACAGCACCGAGTTGGCCAAAACCGCCGCCGCCAAGCTGCCGATTCTTATCGACCAAGGCGATGCCGACGATTTCTACCCTAAAGAGCTGCAACCGGAAACCTTCCTCAACGCCGCACGCGGCAACGGTTTCAACGTGCAATATCACCTTCGCCCCGGTTACGACCACAGCTATTACTTTATCGCCAGCTTTATCGAAAGCCATATTGAATTTCATGCAGATGCATTGGGCTTGTAAAGCCGAATCCGCCACCGCCGCCTGCTATTGCAGCGGCGGTTTTTACCCATGCTTTGCGCTATAATTCCGCCATTCAAGTAGTACAGCTAGCGAGTTTTACGTCGTACTATAGTGAATTAGATTTGAACCAGTACAGCGTTGGCTCGCCTTGCCGCACTAGTTGTACTGTCTGCGCCTCCCCGCCTTGTCCTGATTCAAATCTAATCCACTATATTTTCAATTTAAAAGACTATAATTGCGCCATTCTTTCCGCCGACGCCCCGCACCATGACCGAAACCACGCCTTTCCATCCGCTCGACATCCCCATTCACGGCACCAACCTGATTGAAGCCTCCGCAGGCACCGGCAAAACCTGGGGCATCGCCGCGCTGTTTACCCGCCTGATTGTCATCGAGCAGCTACCTGTAGAAAGCGTGTTGGTGGTCACGTTTACCAAAGCCGCCACCGCCGAACTGAAAACCCGCCTGCGCGCACGTTTGGACGAAGTCCTGCAAACCTTGCAGGAATACACGCAAGCTTCAGACGGCCTTGGTGACGACCCTTTTATCGCCGATCTGCTCGGCCGCGCCTTGGCGCAAGAAAACCGCGAACGCCTGATATTGCGCCTCAAAGCAGCCATCGGCTCGTTTGACAACGCCGCCATCTACACCATCCACGGCTTCTGCCAGCGGCTGTTGCGCGATTACGCCTTTCTCTGCCAAGTGCCGTTTGATACCGAGCTGGCCGATGCCGACCGCGCCCGTCTGCTCACGCCCGCGCAAGATTTCTGGCGCACACGTGTTGCCGCCGACGCGCAAACCGCGCGGTTGGTGTTCAAACACAAACTCACGCCGGCATCGGCATTGGCGGAAATCCAATCTTTCCTCAGCCGCCCCTATCTCACGTTCAGACGGCCTGAAACCGATTTGGCGCAGGCCGAACAGGCTTTGCAGACGCGTTGGCAGCAAATCGTGCCCCAATTGGCAGATTTGGAAGCCGATTTCTGGCGCGTGTTTGACGGTTTGAAAAAAAACATCTATAAACAGCCCACGTTTCAAGAAGTGTTTGCCGGGCTACACGAAGCCGCCGCCCAACAGCGCCTGCCGCAAGACAGCAAACAAAAATGGTCGAAGTTTGCCGCCGACGTATTGGAAGAAAACCTCGTCAAAGGCCAAAGCCCCGACCACGCCGCCTTCGCGCGCCTGCAAGCGTTGGCCGATTTAAGCGACCGTGCCGCCGCGCTGGACGAAGCCGAAGCCGACGCGCTGATTGCCCTGAAATTGGACATGCTCGCCTACATCAATCAGGCGCAGGCCGAACAGAAAAAAACCCAACGCAAACGCAGCTACGACGACCTGTTGCTCGACGTGCACCACGCGCTCACCGCCGCCCCGCAGGGCGCGGCTTTGGCCGAAGCAGTGGCGCAAAACTGGCGCGTAGCGTTGATTGACGAATTTCAAGACACCGACCCGCTGCAATACGAAATCTTCAGCCGCATCTTCGCCGCCCACGGCAACCCGCTGTTTCTCGTCGGCGACCCCAAGCAGGCGATTTACAGCTTCCGCGGCGCCGACATCTACGCCTACCTGCAGGCCGCCGCCGATGCCGACCACCGCTACACCCTCAGCACCAACCGCCGCAGCCACGCCAAACTGATTAACGGCATCGGCGCCCTGTTTCAACAAAAAACACATCCGTTTGTATTGCCGCATATCGACTATACCGAGGTCGACGCCGCCCGTGCGCACAGCCGTCTGAATCCGCTGCGCACCGCCATCCAAATCCGCTGGATAGACGACGGCGAAGAAGCGGCCAACAAAGAAACCCTGCGCCGCCGCGCCGCCGAATATTGTGCCGACGAAATCGCCGACGCACTCAACCAAGCCGCCGCAGGCCGTCTGAATTTCAACGGTGCGCCGCTGCAATCGGGCAACATCGCCGTGTTGGTGCGCACCCACAACGAAGGCAGCTTGGTGGCCGCCGCCCTGAAAGCGCGTCAAGTGCAGAGCGTATTGCTGCGCCGCGAATCGGTGTTTGCCGCCCCCGAAGCCGCCGCCATCGCCGCCCTCATCGGCTTTTGGCTGCAACCGCAACGCACCGAGCCGCTGCGCTTCGTGCTCGGCGGCATCCTGTTTCAACAAAGCGCCGCCGAACTTTACGCGCTCAACCACGACGAAGCCGCGCTGCTCGACTGGATTACCTCCGCCGAAGCCGCCGCCGCACAATGGCGCCAACACGGCTTTTACGCCGCCATGCAGCAGTTTGCCGCCCGCCACGGCATCGAAACCCGCCTGCTCGCCGCCGCCAACGAACGCAGCCTCACCAATTACCATCAGATTCTGGAAAAGCTCGCCGAAGAAGACGAACAAAGCCACAGCCCCGCCTCACTGCACCAATGGCTGCTGGCGCAGATTCAGGCCGAACACCTGAGCGACAGCCATCTGCTGCGGCTGGAAAGCGACGAAGCGCTGGTGAAAATCGTCACCATGCATGCCGCCAAAGGCCTGCAATACCCGCTGGTCTACTGCCCGTTTGTATGGGACGCGCCCGACAGCAAGCACGACAGTTGGCAGATTCTCCACCGCCACGGCGGCAGCGAATTGCTCGCCAAAACCCAACTCGACGAAACCGACCGCAAACAACTGGCCGATGAGGAAACCGCCGAACGCCTGCGCCTGCTCTACGTCGCCCTCACCCGCGCCGAGGAGCAGCTCACCATTTACGCCGCCCATTGCAACCGCACCGCCGCCAACACCTTCGCCTACCTGCTCGAAGGCGGGGCAGACAGCAGCCGCAGCGACACCGAAGCCGCCTACGCCGCCGAAAAAAAAGCCGACGGCAGAAAAGCCATGCTGCGGCGCAACTGGCTGCGCTTCATCGAAAACGCGCCCGCCGACACCGACTTTGCCTTCAGCGAAGATGCGCCCGTCAACGCGGCCAACCAAAACCGCCGCCGTTCAGACGGCCATTACCAAGCCGCCGCCATCCCCGCGCGCAGTTTCGCCTTTGTCCGCCACACCAGCTTCACCGGTCTGAGCCGCCACACCAAAACTCGGGAAAACGAGCGCGACGAGCTGCAACCGGCCATCGACCCCGCCGAAGCCGCCGCCGTATCGCTAAGGCCGTCTGAAAGCCTCAGCACCGCCGCCGCCGACATCCACCATTTCCCGCGCGGCGCCCATGCCGGTATCTGTTTGCACGAATTGCTGGAAAACCTCGATTTCAACACCCCCGCCGCCGGGCAGCAAAGCGCCGTGGCCGCCACCCTGGCGAATTACGGCTTCGACGCGCAATGGCTGCCCGCCGTCACCGCCATGCTCGACCATACCCGCCTCAGCCCGCTGACCGGCCCGCACAGCCTCGCCGCCCAACCCGCAAACCGCCGCCTGCCGGAAATGGCGTTTACCCTGCACATGCAAGATTTCAAGCTCTCCGCCCTGCGCCGCTGGTTTGCCCAACCCCGCCTCGAGCTTCCCGCCGCTTGCACCGCCGCCGCGCAGTGGCTGGATTTTCAAGATGTGCAAGGCTATCTCAACGGCTTTATCGACATGGTGTATCAGGATTCAGACGGCCAAGTGTGTATCATCGACTACAAATCCAACCACCTCGGCATGAGCAGCAGCGACTACAGCGCCGAGGCCATGAACGACGCCATGGCCGAACACCACTACTACCTGCAAGCGCTGATTTACGCCGTCGCCGTTGCCCGCTACTTCGCCTTACGCGGCTGCCCGCTGAAAAAAATCGCCGTGCGCTACCTGTTTCTGCGCGGGCTCGACGGCAGCGGCAACGGCGTGTGGACATGGGATATCGACACCGCAGATTTGGCCGAATGGCTGGCTTGAATGTGATGTCGGCCGACAATAAATGAGGCCGTCTGAAAACCTTTTCAGACGGCCTTTGCATATCTATAGTGGATTAAATTTGAATCAGGACAAGGCGGGAAGCCGCAGACAGTACACCTAGTACGGCAAGGCGAGCTCAACGCTGTACTGGTTCAAATTTAATTCACTATATATCAATCATCTATCCAATGCCGCGATGCCTGCACCGCTTTGTGCCAATAGTGCAGCATTTTCTTCACCCGCTCGGGCGGCAATTGCGGGGTGAACACTTTGCCGCTCTGCCATTGCGCGCGCAATTCGTCGGTATTTTTCCAAAAACCCACCGCCAACCCTGCCAGATAAGCCGCGCCCAAAGCGGTGGTTTCGGTGGTTTTCGGGCGCACGATATCGAAGGCAAACACGTCCGACTGCACCTGCATCAGGTAATCGCTCCGGCTCGCGCCGCCGTCAACACGCAGTTCGGCGGTGGCTTGGCCTGCGTCGGCTTCCATTGCCTTCACGATGTCGTATACCTGAAAGGCGATGCCTTCGAGCACGGCACGGGCGATGTGGCCGTCTGAAGTGCCGCGGGTGATGCCGAACATGCTGCCGCGCGCGTATTGGTCCCAATAAGGCGCGCCCATGCCTGCTAGCGCGGGCACGAAATAAACGCCGCCGTTGTCTTCCACCGTGGCGGCCAGCGCGTTGATCTCGTCGGCTTCGCGTATCATGCGCGCGCCGTCACGCAGCCATTGGATGGCCGCGCCGCCGACAAACACGCCGCCTTCGAGTGCGTAAGTGGTTTCGCCGCCGATTTGCCAGGCGATGGTGGCGAGCAGATTATTGCGCGACTGCACGGGCGCATGGCCGGTGTTCATCAGCAAAAAGCAGCCGGTGCCATAGGTGTTTTTCAGCATGCCTTTGTCGATGCACATCTGGCCGAACAAAGCTGCCTGCTGGTCGCCCGCGATTCCGGCAATCGGAATCGGGTGGTTGGTATAGCGCGGCGCGGTGTGGCCGTAGATTTCGCTGCTGGATTTCACTTCCGGCAGCATGGCGCGGGGAATGTCGAAGAGCGCGAGCAAGTCTTCATCCCATTGCAGTGTGTGGATATTAAACAGCATGGTGCGGCTGGCATTGCCGGGATCGGTCACAAACGCTGCGCCTTGGGTGAGGTTCCACACCAGCCAAGTGTCGATGGTGCCGAAACAGAGTTTGCCCGCAGCGGCTTTTTCACGCGCACCGGCCACATTGTCCAAAATCCATTTCACTTTGGTGGCGGAAAAATAAGCATCGAGCACGAGGCCGGTTTTGGCGCGGATGGCTTCGGCATGCTCGGCGCGGATGCTGTCGCAATATTTGGCCGTGCGCCGGTCTTGCCACACAATCGCACGGTGTATCGGCTCGCCGCTGTCGCGATCCCACACCACTGTGGTTTCGCGTTGGTTGGTGATGCCGACAGCGGCCACCTGCTCCGCTGCAATGCCCGATTGCGCCAACACTTCGGCCAACACCGCCACTTGCGCGCCCCAGATTTCTTTGGCGTCGTGTTCCACCCGCCCCGGCTCGGGAAAATATTGCGGAAACGCTTTTTGCGCTACGGCCACGGTTTCGCCTGCGCGGTCGAACACAATCGCGCGTGAAGATGTAGTGCCTTGGTCGAGCGATAAAATATATTGAGACATGGCGGGTCGGCTCCTGAAAATGCTTTAAACGGCAATGTAACGCTTTTCAGACGGCCTTGGCAATGGCTGCGCGCCGCCATCCTGCGCATCGATATATTTACCATAAAGTAAATCTAATTAAGCTTTTCTACTGTTTGCTTTTCGGTAAATATGCGCCTACAATCAAACCGACATCCATCGAAAAGGCATCTGCATGACCGACACCGTCACCCTGCGCCGCCACAATCTGCGCTGCTGGATTGAACGCCTATACGGCGGCCGACAATCGGCGTTTGCCGATGCTGCCGCCCTTAATCAGGGCGAGCTTTCTTCGCTGCTGAAAAACAAATCCTTCGGCGAGAAAAAAGCCCGCAAAATCGAGCAGGCCGCCGGCATGCCCGCCATGTGGCTCGACCGCGACCACGGCGACCTGCCCGCCCCCGTTTCCCCCGCCCCCATCAAACAAGCGAATCAGAATATGAGTAAAATTTCCCCTATTTCCGAAATCCTTGCCGACATCAAAGCCGGCAAAATGGTGATTATCACCGACGCTGAAGACCGTGAAAACGAAGGCGACCTGCTGATGGCCGCCCAATTCGTCACCCCCGAAGCCATCAATTTCATGATTAAACACGCGCGCGGCCTCGTTTGCCTGCCGATGGACGACGACTTGGTCGACCGCCTCGGCCTGCCGATGATGACCCAGAAAAACGGCGCTCAATACGGCACCAACTTCACCGTTTCCATCGAAGCGGCACACGGCATTTCCACCGGCATTTCCGCCGCCGACCGCGCCCACACCATCCAAACCGCCGTGTCACCCAATGTTAAAGCCGAAGACATCGTGCAGCCCGGCCACATCTTTCCGCTGCGCGCGCAAAAAGGCGGCGTATTGGTGCGCGCGGGCCATACCGAAGCGGGCGTGGATTTAGCGCAAATGTGCGGCCTCAGCCCCGCCGCCGTGATTTGCGAAATCATCAACGACGACGGCACCATGGCGCGCATGCCCGAGCTGATGCAGTTTGCCGAAACCCACAACCTCAAAATCGGCACCATTTCCGATTTAATCGAATACCGCAGCCGCACCGAAAGCCTGCTCGAAGAAATGGGCGACACAGCCGTGCGCACGCCGTGGGGCGAATTTCAGCAGCATGTGTATGTCGACAAGCTCTCCGGCGAAACCCATCTGGCGCTGGTAAAAGGCACGCCCAGCGCCGATAAAGAAACCCTCGTGCGCGTACACGAGCCTTTCAGCGTGGTCGATTTCCTACAAACCAATCCGCGCCACACCTGGCCGCTGCCGCAGGCGCTCGAACGCATCCAGCAGGCCGATTGCGGCGTGATTATCCTGCTGCACCGCACCGAAGACGGCGCCGCCCTACTCGACCGCACCCTGCCCAAAGGCGTCAACCAGGCGCAGCAATGGGACCGCAAAACCTACGGCATCGGCGCGCAAATCCTCGCCAACCTCAACATCAAAAAAATGCGCGTGCTCGGCCAACCCTCCGCCTTCACCGGCCTCAACGGCTTCGGCTTGGAAGTGGCCGGATTCGAAACGCCCGACGGCAGCACGGATAGCTGAAACGGCAGTTGGTCAGGGGTTCAGACGGCCTTTACTGAGTAAGATGGGTATAAAACCGTCAAAACTTAAAGCCAATAAAATGATGGGTTTACACCCATCCTACGCGCTGATTCTGTTTTATAGTGGATTAGATTTGAACCAGTACAGCGTTGGCTCGCCTTGCCGTACTAGGTGTACTGTCTGCGGCTCCCCGCCTTGTCCTGATTCAAATCTAATCCACTATAATTCAGCAGCCACAAATATTTCAGACGGCCTCCGCACACAGCATAAAGGCCGTCTGAAACATTTTTCAACCCAATCAAATCAATCCATTCAACGCGGCAGCCAGCGTCCGATAACGCTGTCCAGATTGCCGGACATTTTTTCCAAACGTAAAAACTGATCGACATAAGCCTTGAAGCGGAAATCCTGATTCTGCACCAGCCAGCCGTTTTGCGCCGGGCGCAGCGGTTTGTCGGGATTGACGCCGCAGAGCACGCCTTTGTGTTCATGCGTTTTCACTATCGCTTCGGCCGCTTCGGTTACAAACACGTCGGCGCGTTTGTCAATCAGCTCTTGGAAAATGGTCAGGTTTTCCGGGTGCATGGTCAGCTTGGCTTGTGTCAGCGCCGTGCGCGCGTAGTTTTCGTTGCTGCCGCCGGGATTGGCCACAATGCGCACGTTCGGGCGGTTGATGGCTTCAACGGTTTGGTATTTGGCCACGTCGGCGCAGCGCACCAGCGGCGTTTTGCCGTTGGTAAAATAAGGCTCGCTAAACAAAGCCTGTTGTTGGCGCGGCAGGGTAATCGAAATGCCGCCCACGCCGATATCGCATTTGCCCGAAGTGAAATCTTTCATCAAATCCGGCCAACTGGTTTTCACCATCACCACTTCCGCGCCCAGGCTTTTGGCCAAGACCTGCATCAAATCGTTGTCGATGCCTTCGAACTTACCCTGATTGTCGAAGCTGAAGGGTTTGTAGTCGCCGGGCGAACACACGCGCAATTGTTTGCTCTCCATCACGCGGGCGAGCGTATCGGGCGTTTGCGTTTGCGCCTGCGCGGCGGCGGCGCTCAAACCGAGCCATACCAGCAAAGCGGTTTTTTTCATCATTTCATCTCCTGTTGTTGACGGCATGATGTTAACCAAAATTTTACATTTATTAAACTTGGATGATTGGCAGATAATGCCGTCTGAACGTTTTGGCACACAGAATTCATTCTTAAAAACCCGTTGCGCATTTAGGGGAATCCCATTTTCAGTCGATTAATATTTCTTC
>CAYVIS010000059.1:0-10227 GCA_964451565.1 uncultured Neisseria sp. | reverse complement strand
GAAAGCTACAGCGTTTCAGACGGCCTTGTTTTATAGTTGATTAGAATTAAAATAGTACATCAATACATTTTCAAGATTACTGTATTGCAGCAGATTGCTTGTGATAGCGAATAAACTGAAGCTGCGCTTCAGACTGGGCTCCTGCCTACGCAGGAGCGACGGGGTTTATCTTCATCAAACAGGTTCAATTGTGTCCTGATTTAATTTTAATCTGCTATATTTCAAATCATACGGCGATTGCTTGGGATTTTTGAGCGAAAGCGAAACCCACGGGACGGTTTTCACCCGATATTCAGGTGGCTGAGTTTGTTGAAGCTGTTTTCCAATCAAGCGATTGGCTTCGACAAGCTACGCTGTCTGTTCAGGTGCTAAATCGTCCCGGCATGTCAAGGCTGTCTGAAGCGTTCAGACGGCCTTGTTGCCGGTGGCGGATATTTCTCAGACCGTCTGAAACATTATTCGGGCAATGTTGTATAATCACTTTTTTATCTGAATGAAACGTTTCAGACGGCCTGTGTGCAGCGCCGTCTGAATCATAATGATGATATGGCACGCACAAACCGCACTCAAATGAACCCGGAAGAATGGCGCGCCAGCACTTCGCTGGCCGGTGTATACGCGCTGCGCATGCTCGGCATGTTTTTGGTGTTGCCGGTGTTGGCGCTGTATGCGGCAACGCTGCCGGGCGCGGCAGACAATAAGGCGCTGGTCGGTTTGGCGATGGGGATGTATGGGCTGACGCAGGCGCTGTTGCAGCTGCCTTTGGGCATGGCTTCCGATAAATTCGGCCGCAAAAAAGTGATTTATATCGGCCTGATTGTGTTTGCAGCGGGCAGCTTTATGGCGGCCTCGGCCACCACGCTGGAAATGCTGGTGCTGGCACGGGCGGTGCAGGGCGCGGGAGCGGTGAGCGCGGCGGTGACGGCGCTGCTGGCCGATTTGACGCGCGAGGAAGTGCGCACGCGGGCGATGGCGATGATCGGTTTGAGCATCGGCCTGACTTTTTCTGCCAGCCTGGTGTTGGCGCCGATGCTGGCGCGCTGGATTGGTGTGTCCGGTTTGTTTGCGCTCACCGGGGTGCTGACGCTTATCAGCATCGCGGTGGTGGCGTGGCGGACGCCCAATCCCGTCCGCTCGAAGCTGCATGAAGATGCTGAGGCGCAACCTGCCCGCATTGGGGAAGTGTTGCGCAACGGCCAGCTGCTGCGGCTGGATTTCGGTATTTTCGCGCTGCATGCGGCGCAGATGGCGCTGTTTACCGCGCTGCCGTTTGCAATGGTGGCGCTGGGCTTGGATAAAGTGCAGCATTGGCAGGTGTATCTGCCTGCCACGCTGGTGGGTTTGGTGTTGATGGTGCCGCTGATTATTGTCGGCGAAACGCGCAACAAACTCAAACAGGTGTTTGTCGGCGGGATTGTCTGCATTGCGGCGGCGCAGCTGGGTTTGCTGTTCGGCCTGCATTCGATTGCGGTGATTGTGGCGTGTTTGGTGGTGTATTTTATCGGTTTCAATGTGTTGGAAGCGAGCCTGCCGTCGTTGGTGTCGAAAATCGCGCCTTCGGATTTGAAAGGCACGGCGATGGGGGTGTATAACACCATGCAGTCGGTCGGCCTGTTTGCAGGCGGCGCGCTGGGCGGGGTGTTGTTTCAATATTACGGTTTTAACGGGGTGTTTGCATTTTGCAGCGCGCTGATGTTGTTGTGGCTGTTGGTAGCGGCCACGGCGCCGGCACCGAAAGCGGTAAAAAATGTCACACTGGCGGTGGCAAAAACTTGGCAGGGGCGCGAAGAGGCTTTACACTCTGCGTTGATGTCGCAAACAGGCGTGGAGGCGGTGAGCTTCAGCGCCGACAAGCAAACGGTTTATATCAAGGCGTTGCAGCAGGGTTTTGACGAAGCGGCGGCCAAACAGATTATTTCAGGAGTATAAGCAATATGTCAGTAAACAAAGTTATCTTGCTCGGCCGCCTCGGCCGTGACCCGGAAGTGCGCTATATGCCCAACGGCGAAGCGGTGTGCAATTTCAGCATCGCCACCAGCGAAACGTGGAACGACCGCAACGGCCAACGCCAGGAGCGCACCGAGTGGCACAACATCACCATGTATCGCCGCTTGGCCGAAATTGCCGGACAATATCTGAAAAAAGGCCGCGAAGTGTATATCGAAGGCCGCATCCAAAGCCGCAAATACACCGGTAAAGACGGTATCGAGCGCACGGCTTACGATATCGTGGCCAGCGAAATGAAAATGGTCGGCCCGCGTGAAGGCGGTTCGGCGCAATATGACGACGGCGGCTATCAGCAGGCGCCGCAGCAGGGCGGCTACCAACAGGCTCCGGCTTATCAGCAGGAAGCGCCGAGCGCGCCGCCTGCCGCGCCGCGCCGTCAGGCTCCTGCCGCAGCACCGGCGGCACCGGTGGACGATATCGACGACGATATCCCGTTTTAAGCCCTTGCAGGCCGCCTGCTTTCAGACGGCCTTTATGCTTGCGTAAAAATAGTTTAAAGCATTGCTATTTTGGCTGTATTTGATAAAATGTGCAGCAATACACAGCTAACCAGCAAGCCGCCATGAATCCGGGCGGCTTGTATTTTTATTTGTCAAAAGAGAGCGGCTTGCAGCCGCTTTTTTACGGAGAAAAGATTAACATGCAGAAAATCCCGTTGACCATCCGCGGTGCCGAATTATTGAAAGCAGAATTGCAGCATTTGAAAAGCGTGGCGCGCCCCGATGTGATTGCTGCGATTGCCGAAGCGCGTTCGCACGGCGATTTGTCGGAAAATGCCGAATATGAAGCCGCCAAAGAGCGCCAAGGCTTTATCGAAGGCCGTATTGCCGAAGTGGAAGGCAAGCTGTCGCTGGCACACATCATCAATCCGTCGGAAATCCACGCGGAAGGCAAAGTGGTGTTCGGCGCGACCGTAACGCTGGAAGACTTGGAAACCGAAGAAGAAGTGCGCTATCAAATCGTCGGTGAAGACGAAGCCGACATCAAGGAAAACAAAATCTATGTCGGCTCGCCGATTGCCCGCGCCCTGATTGGTAAGGAAGAGGGCGATGTCGCCGAGGTGCAGGCGCCCGGCGGCGTGCGCGAATACGATATTGTGCAGGTGGAATATATTTAATCGGCTGAAGCGCTGATTGTTTGAAAGGCCGTCTGAAATCCGTTTAGGGGTTTCAGACGGCCTTTCGTATGAAAAAAATGCTTTTGGGATGCAGAGCGTGGTATGTTGCAAGGGTATGAAAACCTGCTGTAACCGTCAGCCGTTTGATGTGGGGAATCAAGCCGCAGCACTTTTTATGGATGCTTCCTATGCGTAGCGGGTTTTCATCAATGGGGCATTGCCGTCTTTTTTGTAACTGTAGTAACATTAATGAAATTAGACAGTTATAAATTATGACTGGAAAACGTGAAACTATACTGTGGCTGTTTGTCTAAGGGCATGATTACATGGTATGGTTAGGATGTGTTGGTGTCGGTTTGTGGATTCTTGTGCCTTTAAAAGCAGGTTTTCCGCGTTTTCTTAGCGGGTTGCAGCATTTTTTAGGAACAAAATTTCGGCAAGCGATACCCAGACGTCCGGGTGAAATATACAAATAATAAGAGGCATTTTATGCAGAAATTGGCAGCAGTATTGGCAGGTGCGTGGCTCGGCCTGCAATTGGGCATCGGCTATCTGGCTGTGCCGGTGTTGTTTGAACACATGGGTAAAATGGAAGCGGGTGCCATGGCAGGCAGCATGTTCAACGTGGTTGCTTACAGCGGCTTGGCGGTGTGGCTGCTGATTTATTTTATCGGTCGGCATGAGTTGGGGCGCAGCCTGTTGCGCAGCAAAACCAATAAATTTGTGCTGCTGTTGCTGCTGTTGCTGGCCGTTAACCAATTTTTGATTACGCCGGTGATTGAGGCGCACAAAACCGGCGGCAGCAATTGGCTGCTTTCATTGGTGGGCGGCTCTTTTGGCCAATGGCACGGCACGTCGAGCATTGTTTATATGTTGTGCAGCCTGTTGGCCATCGGTTTAGTGTTTCGTATTCTGCGTTTGGATTGGCATTAAAGGTGCCGGAGCACCAAGTAAATCTGTCCCGCCTTGTCTTGATTCACTGTTAATCCACTACATATAACAGTGATTTTTATGCTCAAAGGCCGTCTGAAAACCTTTTCAGACGGCCTTTGTTTGATGCGGTTTAATCAGGCTTCGATATTCTTGCGCCACAGGATAAGCAGCTTGCCGATATGCTGCACCAGTTGCGCATCGACTGCTTCGCACAAAGCATTGCAGATGTCGACGCGTTCTGCGCGGTCGTCGCCCAAAACGCGCACTTTAATCAGCTCGTGGGCGGTGAGGGCGGCATCGGTTTCTTTGATAACCGAATCGGTAAGACCGTGTTGGCCGACCATCACAACCGGGTTGAGGTGGTGGGCGCGGGCTTTGAGTGCCAAAATTTCTTTGGTGCTGAGTTTGTCTGTCATTTTTGCGGTAGGTTACAAATTTAAAAACAATATTGTACGTGAATTAGCGCCATCCGTGGAGAAATTCACGTACAATACAGCCTTTGTTTCTTTTGTTGAACAAACTATGGCGGTACGCTCAAAATCTTCTAAAGCCTGGCTCAACGAGCATGTCAACGATCATTATGTGCACAAGGCGCAGAAAGACGGCTATCGTGCGCGCGCGGCTTATAAGTTACTGGAAATCAACGAAAAAGACAAATTAATCAAACCGGGCACGGTGTTGGCCGATTTGGGCAGCGCGCCGGGCAGCTGGTCGCAGGTGGCGGCGCAGTTGGCGGGTGCGGGCGGGCAGGTGTTTGCGCTGGATATCTTGCCGATGGATGAGATTGCGGGCGTGTCGTTTATTCAGGGCGATTTCCGTGAGGATGATGTGTTGGCGCAATTCGAATCGCTGCTGGATAATCGTCCGCTGGACCTTGTAATTTGCGATATGGCCCCCAATATGTCGGGCAATGCCGTCACCGATCAGGCGCGCAGCTTTTATTTGTGCGAGCTGGCACTGGATTTTGCTGCAAACCATCTCAAAACCGGCGGTAATTTTTTGGTGAAGGTTTTTCAGGGCGCAGGCTATCAGGAATATCTGGCGGCCATGCGCGATATGTTTGCCTTGGTGCAGACCCGAAAGCCTGAAGCTTCACGCAACCGTTCCAATGAGATTTATCTATTAGGCAAAAATAAGCGCTGACAATGCAGATGGCCTGATTTAAAATCTGTTTTCATTTTTTACCCTTTTATGGAGCCTGTTTCAGTGGGGAATACCATTAAAAATCTTCTCGTCTGGCTGATTTTGGCTGTGTGTCTGATGGCGGCTTTCAACGCGATTACCGACAAACAGGAAAACAAGCAGCAGATTGAATATTCGCAGTTTATCGAGCAAGTGAATCAAGGCGAAGTGGCCAGTGTCAATATTGAAGGTTCGGTGGTGAGCGGCTATCTGATTCGCGGCGAGCGCACCGACAACAGCCAGTTTTTCACCAATGCGCCGCTGGATGACAATCTGGTGCAAACACTGCTGGATAAAAAAGTACGCGTCAAAGTGACGCCGGAAGACAAACCCAGCTTCTTCAGCAGCCTGTTTATCAGCCTGCTGCCGGTGATGCTGCTGATTGGTGCATGGTTTTACTTCATGCGCATGCAAAGCGGCGGCGGTGGTAAGGGCGGCGCGTTTTCATTCGGTAAAAGCCGTGCCAAACTTCTGGATAAAGACACCAATAAGGTGACTTTTGCCGATGTGGCCGGTTGCGACGAAGCCAAAGAAGAAGTGCAGGAAATCGTTGATTACCTGCGCGCGCCCAACCGCTATCAAAGCCTCGGCGGCCGCGTGCCGCGCGGCATCCTGCTGGCGGGCAGCCCGGGTACGGGTAAAACCCTGCTGGCCAAAGCGATTGCCGGTGAAGCGCAAGTGCCGTTTTTCAGCATTTCCGGCTCCGATTTTGTGGAAATGTTTGTCGGTGTGGGTGCAAGCCGTGTGCGCGATATGTTTGAACAGGCCAAGAAAAATGCGCCCTGCATCATCTTTATCGATGAGATTGACGCGGTAGGCCGCCAGCGCGGCGCGGGTTTGGGCGGCGGTAATGACGAGCGCGAACAAACCTTGAACCAACTGCTGGTGGAAATGGATGGCTTTGAGAGCAATCAAACCGTGATTGTGATTGCCGCCACCAACCGCCCCGACGTGCTCGACCCCGCTTTGCAGCGCCCCGGCCGTTTCGACCGCCAAGTGGTGGTGCCGCTGCCCGATATCCGCGGCCGCGAGCAGATTTTGAATGTGCATGCCAAAAAAGTGCCGCTGGATGAATCGGTGGATTTGAAAACGCTGGCCAAAGGCACGCCCGGCTTTTCCGGCGCCGATTTGGCCAACTTGGTGAACGAAGCGGCGCTCTTTGCCGGCCGCCGCAACAAGATCAAGGTGGATCAAAGCGATTTTGAAGATGCCAAAGACAAAATCTATATGGGCCCCGAGCGCCGCTCGATGGTGATGCACGAAGATGAAAAACGCGCCACCGCCTACCACGAATCCGGCCATGCCATTGTGGCCGAAAGCCTGGAAGGCACCGACCCTGTGCATAAAGTTACCATTATGCCGCGCGGCCGTGCGCTCGGCCTCACCTGGCAATTGCCGGAGCGCGACCGCATCAGCATGTATAAAGACCAAATGCTCAATCAGATTTCGATTCTGTTTGGCGGGCGCATTGCCGAAGATTTGTTTGTAGGCCGCATTTCCACCGGCGCATCCAACGATTTTGAGCGCGCCACCCAAATCGCCCGCGAAATGGTCACGCGCTATGGTATGTCCGACAAAATGGGGCCGATGGTGTATGGCGAAAACGAGAGCGAAGTGTTTCTCGGCCGTTCGGTAACGCATTCGCAAAATATTTCCGAATACACCCAACAGCAGGTTGATGCCGAAATCCGCCGCATTCTCGACGAGCAATACGCCGTGGCGTATAAGATTCTCGACGAAAACCGCGCCAAAATGGAAACCATGACCCAAGCCCTGATGGATTGGGAAACCATCGACCGCGACCAAGTGTTGGAAATCATGGCAGGCGAGCAGCCCAGCCCGCCGAAAGATTACAGCCATAATATCCGCAAAGACGGTGATGCCGATGAAGTGCGCCCCGCAGCGCCTGTGGAAGCAGGTCATGAAGACGTGCCAGCAGAACCCGGCTCGGGCGTGAGCGACATCCGCCCGACCGTCGGCCCCGAAGCCGACCCGCAACCGGGCAACAGCCACGACACTTCTGATGTAGTGGCAGGTGGCGAAGGCCAGCGCCCGTTTGGCGATACAGATAAACGCTAAGCATCGAAAAGTAAACGGCAGCCCGACGGGTTGCCGTTTTTTTATACGGATTCAAAAGGCCGTTTAAAGCATAACTGTTTGTGTAGGGTAGAGCGGTTTATCTGTTTACCTAATATGGCTGATAAAACGTTTAGGCCGTCTGAAAAAGTGTGTGCTTTTTTCAGACGGCCTTTGGTGATTATTTTATAGCGGATTAGGTTGAATCAAAACAAGGCGAGCCAACGCTGTATTGATTCAACCTAATTCACTATATAATGCCGCTAATCAATTTAGGAGCAGCAACTATGCAGGTTTACCAATGGCAATGCGGCCGTTTTTCGCTCAATCTGGCCGAGCCGAAAATCATGGGCATCGTCAACCTCACCCCCGATTCGTTTTCAGACGGCGGCACTTATTCCCGCAATGTTCAGACGGCCTTGCAGCATGCGGAACAATTATTGAAAGATGGGGCGGATATACTCGACATCGGCGGTGAATCCACCCGCCCGGGTTCGGCGGCGGTGTCGCAGGAAGAAGAGTGGGCGCGGGTGCAGCCGCTGCTGGCGGAAGTGGTGAAATGGGGCGTGCCGATAAGCCTTGACACCCGCCACACAAGCGTGATGGCGCGGGCGTTGGCGCAAGGCTGGGCAGACATCATCAACGATGTGGCCGCGCTCAGCGACGAGGGCGCGGTGGATTTGCTGGCGCAGTATCCGCAAACCGGCATCTGCCTGATGCACATGCAGGGCTTGCCCGACAATATGCAGCACAATCCGCGCTATCAAGATGTGGTCGGCGAAGTAGTGCGTTATTTAAACGAGCGGGTTGCCGCCTGCACCGCCGCAAGTATTGCACGCGAACGCATCATTCTCGACCCCGGTTTCGGCTTCGGCAAAACGCTGCCGCACAACATCGCGCTGATGCAGCATTTGGGCGATTTTTTTCAGATGGCCGATTTACCGCTGCTAATCGGGGTGTCGCGCAAACGCATGATTGGCGAATTGAGTGGTGAAACGGATGCGGCCAAGCGGGTACACGGCAGTGTGGCGGCGGCATTGGCAGCGGTGGCGCGCGGCGCGCAAGTGATACGGGTGCACGATGTCAAAGCCACGGCGGATGCGCTGAAAGTGTGGCAGGCGTTGGGCGTGTTTGAATCAGCGGGTGAGGCTGTCGGATAAACCGTTGGGCGGCAAATGGCTACCTGAAATCGCAGCAAACGTTTTCAGACGGCCTGATATGTCATAATTTTCTTTGGAAACAAAAATCTCTGTTTTCTGTCAAAAACTACCGAAAAACCCTGTAAACCGCTGGATGCGGCGGCAGGGCTGCTTTACAATACAACCTTATTCCACGGAGTGTCTCAATGGCAAAGAAATATTTTGGTACGGACGGTGTACGCGGCGAAGTCGGCCAATTTCCGATTACCCCCGAATTCGTTTTGAAACTCGGTTATGCAGCCGGTCAAGTGTTGGTGCAACACGACAGTGAGCAAAAGCCGACCGTCATCATCGGTAAAGACACCCGTATCTCCGGCTATATGCTGGAAGCCGCATTGGTGGCGGGCTTCACCGCTGCCGGTGTTAACGTGATTCAAACCGGCCCCCTGCCCACACCGGGCGTGGCCTATCTCACTCGTGCGCTGCGTTTGGCGGCTGGTGTGATGATTTCCGCTTCACACAATGTCTATTCCGACAACGGCATCAAATTTTTTGCCGAAGGCGGCGTGAAGCTGAGCGATGAAATCGAGTTGGAAATCGAAGCCAAGCTGGAAGAAGAAATGAAAACACTGCCTTCCGACCGCTTGGGACGCGCCCGCCGCATTAACGGCGCCGACGACCGCTACATCGAATTTTGCAAATCCACTTTCCCGACCCAGCTCGACCTGCGCGGCCTGAAATTGGTGGTGGATACCGCCAACGGCGCAGGCTACGATGTGGCGCCGAAAGTGTTTCACGAGCTGGGCGCCAAAGTGGTGAGCATTGGCAATGAGCCCAATGGCTACAACATCAACGAAAAAGTCGGCGCTACCCACCCGAAAGCCTTGCAGGCTGCCGTGTTGCAAAACGAAGCCGACTACGGCATCGCGCTCGACGGCGATGGCGACCGTTTGATGATGGTCGATAAAAACGGCAAAGTATACGACGGCGACAGCCTGATTTACGTGATTGCCAAAGCCCGCGCTAAAGAAGGCATCGAAATCGGCGGCGTGGTCGGTACAGTCATGACCAATATGGCGATGGAAATCGCTTTGCAAGAGCAGGGCGTCGGTTTTGCCCGCGCTAAAGTAGGCGACCGCTATGTGTTGGAACAGCTGCACCAGCGCGGCTGGTTGGTTGGCGGCGAAGCCAGCGGCCATATTTTGTGCATGGACAAACACAACACCGGCGACGGCATCATCTCCGCCTTGCAAGTGTTAGCCGGTTTGCGTACGCTGGGTCAGGATTTGGCGACTGTGTGCGCCGATTGGCAGGCGTTCCCGCAAACCATGATTAACGTGCGCATTCAAAAAGGCCAGGATTGGCAAACCGCTTCCAAAGAAGTATTGGCCGAAGTGGAAAAAGAGCTGGAAGGCAAAGGCCGCGTGGTGTTGCGCGCTTCCGGCACCGAGCCGGTGGTTCGCGTGATGGTGGAAGCCAAGCAGGCGGATTGGGCGCAAAAAAGTGCCGAACGCATTGCGGCTGCCATTCAGGGTAAAAAATAAGTTCAGACGGCCTTAAGGGTGCTTTCCGGTAAACTCAACGCCGGAAAACCCTTGGGGTTGCGGCGATTCGTCTCATGACTCGGCTGAAAGCAGTTATAGAGATGAAATGGCAGCAGCCCTGACGAAATACATGGACGAGCCTCTTGAAATTTTTACACGCACACAAACTTAAACAAATATAACTAAGGAAATAGAGCCTCCATGTTAGCCTTATTGGAAGCATTTTTTA
>CAYVIS010000058.1:0-10243 GCA_964451565.1 uncultured Neisseria sp. | reverse complement strand
TCGCCCAGCCGTCAATCGCCACCATGCCTTCTTTGGCATCGAGGCCGACGATGATGTGCCCCGCAAATTCTTTGCAGGCTTCACGCACGAATTGGGGATTTTTCACCGCGGCGGTGCCGATAATCACATCGGTCAGCCCCAAATCGAGGTATTTTTCGATGGTGGCCAAATCGCGGATGCCGCCGCCCAGCTGCACGGGCAGGGTTTTGCCCACTTCCTGCAAAATGGCGCTGATGGCTTCGAGGTTTTTCGGTTTGCCGGCGAATGCGCCGTCCAAATCCACCAAATGCAGGCGGCGCGCGCCTTGTTTCACCCAATGCAGCGCCATTTCGGCAGGCTCGTCGGAAAACACGGTGGCCTGATCCATCAGGCCTTGCTTCAGGCGCACGCAGCTGCCTTCTTTTAAGTCGATTGCGGGGATAAGTAACATAATGATTCCGGTTGCGGCTGCCCGAACGGCGTTCAGACGGCCTGATTTAGAGCTGATGCAGATACGCTTTCAGACGGCCTGTTGTCCGCAACAGGCCGTCTGAAACATTCACAGGCGTATTTTACACAATTTATCCGTTCCAGCGCAAAAAATTACGCAATAGCAGCAAACCGCCGTCATGGCTTTTTTCGGTGTGGAATTGGGTAGCGAATACATTGTCTTTGCCGACGATGCAGGCAAATTCGTGCGGGTATTCGCTGGTGCCGAGCACAATATCTTTATCGGCGGGGGCGAAATAATAGCTGTGCACAAAATAAAAGCGCGTGTCTTGGGCAATATCGGCAAACAGCGGGTGCGCCTGCGTTTGATGCACCGTGTTCCAGCCCATGTGTGGCACTTTCAGTTTGTCGCCGTGGGCATCGTGTTGGTTGGCGGCAAAACGCTTCACCTCGCCGCCAAACCAGCCCAAACCGGCGGTGTCGCCCTCTTCGCTGCGGTCAAACAGCAATTGCGCGCCGACGCAGATGCCGAAAAACGGCTTGTTTTTCAGGCCGTCGGCCACCGCTTCGCCCAAGCCGCTTTTTTGCAGCGCGCCCATGCAGTCGGGCATCGCGCCTTGGCCGGGAAAAATCACTTTGTCGGCGGCAAACACTTCTTCAGGGCGGTCGGTCAGCGTGATGTCTGCGCGCGCACCCGCCAGCTGTTGCGCCGCCTGCACCGATTTGAGCACCGAGTGCAGATTGCCCATGCCGTAATCGACGATGGCTACTTTCATGATTTTCCTTTTTCGTTTTTTAGATTGCTGTCTGGCTTTCAGACGGCCTTATGGATAGCTTGTGTTACCAAAAACTGCGCTGCATCACCGAAAACGAAATCAACACAATCATCAGCGGCAGCAGCGCGCCAAACCAATAAGTGGCCAGCCAGCGGGCGCGGTCGTTTTGCCAGCGGCGCAGCAGAATCAGATACGCCCAGCAGTAAAAACCAAACGCGGCGGCGGCAATCGGCGACATCTCACCGCCCACCACCACAAAACCCGCCAGACCCAGAAACACGCCGTAAGACAGCGCCCACGGCCACAGCGGCGCGCGGCGGCCGATATAGGTTTGCAGTTTGCCGAAGATCAGCAGCAATAAGGTTGGCAGCATAATGGTTTAATCTTCCGACGGCGCGCGCTCAGGTTGGCGGCTCCGTTTCAATTCACCCAAGCGCACCACCACATAAGCAATCAGTGCTGCCACAAAAAACACCAGCAGCAGCCAGGCAATGCCTTGCAGCGATTCGATAACGGTGCGGTACACTTCCAACACCCAGCGTTCGCCGGTGAGCGGCACGATTTGCGCTTTGTCGTCGGCGCGCCACGGGGTGATGTATTTTTCCAATTCGTAAATGCGCACACCCGCCGACACGCCCACCACCAAAATGGCAAACTTCATATAGCGCACCCACGCCAAGCTGATGGGGTCGTCGATGATGCGCTGCAAAATGCTTTGCAGAGGCTGCGCAAACAGCCGCGCCACCAGCGCCGACACCGCCAACGCGAGGATAAAGGTGACCAGCAGCAAGGTGATAAACATGGTTGTGGCCTTTGAGGGTGAATCCGATTCCAATACCTGCGGAGCAAGAGCGCATCAAGCCGTAACGGGCGGGCGGTTGTGCACTTTCACGCCGTACTCAACCGCCCTTTGTGGGTCGAGGCAGACAACGCGGCGCGGCATCTGTTTCAATTTAATTTGCTTTATATATTCTCTATCATTACAAGCCGAGGCCGTCTGAAAACAGCAAGGCCGTCTGAACGATAATTGTATGTTTCAGACGGCCTGATGCCAAGTGTTTCCATGAAATATTTTAATGGTTGAGGATTTTCGATAAAAATTGCTGCGCCCGTTCGCTGCGCGGGCTGCCGAAAAATTCTTCACTGCTACAATCTTCCACAATCCGCCCTTCGTCCATAAAAATCACCTTATCGGCCACCTGCTTGGCAAACCCCATTTCGTGGGTGACACACATCATGGTCATGCCTTCTTTGGCCAACCCCACCATCACATCCAACACTTCCTGAATCATTTCCGGATCGAGTGCGGAGGTAGGCTCATCAAACAGCATCGCCACCGGATCCATGCTCAACGCGCGCGCAATCGCCACCCGCTGCTGCTGGCCGCCGGAAAGCTCGGCCGGATACTTGTGCGCATGGGCACTCAGGCCGACGCGGTCGAGATAAGCCAAGCCTTTTTTCAGCGCCTCATCCTTACCGCGCCCGAGCACTTTGACTTGCGCTACAGTGAGATTATCGGTGATGCTCAGATGCGGAAACAGCTCGAAATGCTGAAACACCATGCCCACACGGCTGCGCAGCTTGGGCAAATTGGTTTGCGGGTCGCCCACGGAAGTGCCATCGACCATAATTTCGCCTTTTTGGAAAGGCTCCAATCCGTTTACGCATTTAATCAGCGTCGATTTGCCGCTGCCGGAAGGGCCACACACCACCACCACTTCGCCTTTGGCAATCTGCGTGCTGCAATCGGCGAGTACCTGAAAATCGCCATACCATTTATTTACATTGTTGATTTTAATCATTTTACACCCGCATTCTTTTCTGCAAACGTTTCACGCCGAACGAGGCCACCGCGCTCACCACAAAATACACCGCACCGGCAAACAGAATATAAGGCGTGAGCAAACCCATCAAATCGCCGCGCACATAAGCAGCCCGGAAAAAATCCACCAACCCGATGGCAAACACCAGCGTAGTATCCTGAAACAAAATGATGCTCTGCTGCAGCAGCAACGGCAACATTTTGCGAAACGCCTGCGGCAAAATCACCAAGCGCATGGTTTGGCTGTAAGTCATGCCCAGCGCTTTGGCGGCGTTCACCTGCCCTTTGGAAATCGACTGAATGCCCGCCCGAACTACTTCCGAGAAATATGCCGCTTCAAACACCATAAACGCCACCGCGCAGGAAGCGAAGGCCACATTGATGGTGAGATAGCGCCCAGTTACCCAGTTGTACATCATCGGCACGGCAAAATAAAACCAAATCAGCACCAGCAGCAACGGCACCGAGCGGAAGAAATTCACATACAGTTTGGCGGGCAGCGACAAGATTTTATACGGCGACAAGCGCGCCAAGGCCAGCAGCGTGCCGATAATCATGCCGCCCGCCACGGCAATGGCCACGATTTCGAGCGTGGTGGTGATGCCGTCGAGCAGACCCGGCGCGGCGGCCTGTAATTCTGAAATGCCGAAAGCCATCATTTGCCCTCCGCCATCAAGCCCGGCACGCGTAAACGGCGTTCGAGCATATTCATCAACATAATCAATGCTATATTAATAACCAAGTAAATCAGTGTGGCATAAGTATAGATTTCAAAATTGTTTTGCGTGTATTCGGCTATCGTTTTGGTTTGACTGATTAATTCGGCCACACCCACCAAAGAAGCCACCGATGCATTTTTAAAACAGTTGGTCAGCTCCGAGCTCAAAGGCGGCAGAATCACGCGGAAAGCCTGCGGCAGCAGCACTTGCCGGTAAACCTGCGCAGTATCGAAGCCGAGCGCATAAGCCGCATGGCTCTGACCGCGCGGCAGCGACTGGATGCCGGTGCGCACCTGTTCGCCAATACGGGCGGCGGTAAACAACCCCAAGCCGATGCTGGCGGAAATCATTGCCGAGGTGTTGGGCGCGAGTCCGAAAAACCACCATTGTTTCAAGCCTTCGGGAAAAAAGCCCGGCACCACGTAATACCACACAAACAATTGCACCAAGAGCGGCACATTGCGAAACAGGCTCACATAAGCCGAAGCCGCCGTTTGCAGCGGTTTCGACGGCAGCGTGCGCATGATGCCCAATGCGGTGCCCAGCGTCATCGCAATCACCCAGGCAATGCCGCCGATTAAAAACAGCCAGCCGATGCCGGAGAGTATCCAACTCAGATAGGTTTCGTTACCGATGCCCGTACTGTCGAAGAGCACCCCCCAATTCCAGGAATAGCCCATGTTCCCATCCTTTTTATTTTTATGCTTTATCTATCGTTCAGACGGCATAAGCGTTGAGGCCGTCTGAACACCTGTCCTCACGTATCAAGCGGCGGACACGAGAGCCGCGCCCGCCGCTTGATGCTTTATGACACAGGCCGTCTGAAATTATTCGGCTGCTTTATCGGTCGGGTTGGCAATAATTTCTTTTACCTGCGCCGACATCGGGAATTCCAGATTCACATTGCGCGGCGGAATCGGGCTTTCAAACCAGGTTTTATACAGCGCATCGATTTCAGCGGTGTTTTTAAAGGTATCCGCCAACGCGGTATCCACTACCTTTTTAAAAGCTGTATCGCCTTTGCGCATCATGCAGCCATAGCGCTCGAACGACATCGGCTCGCCCACGATTTCCCATTTGGCCGGGTCTTGTGTTTTGGCACGCTCACCCGCCAGCAGGATATCGTCCATCATAAACGCCTGTGCACGGCCGTTAAACAGCATCAGCGCCGCTTCGCCGTGGTCTTTGGCGGAGATGATGTTCATACCCAGCTTGTCTTTGTCGTTATAAGCTTTGAGCAGGCGCTCGGAAGTGGTGCCTGCGGTGGTGACCACGGTTTTTCCTTTCAGGTCGGGGAAACCTTTGATGCCGGAATCATTGGCGGTCATCAGGCGGGTGCCGATTTCAAAGAAAGCATTGGAAAAATCGACCTGTTTTTGACGTTCCAGATTATTGGTGGTAGAACCGCACTCCAAATCCACTGTGCCGTTACTCACCAGCGGAATGCGGTTTTGCGAAGTCACCAGGTTATAGCGCACTTTCAAGTCTGGCAGATTGAGTTCTTTCTTCACCGCCTCAACCACTTTCAGCTGCAAATCATGTGCATAGCCCACCGGCTGGTTGGGTTGGTCGGCAATATAGGAAAAAGGCACAGATGAATCGCGGTGGCCGAGCACAATGGTACCCGATGATTTGATTTTATCCAGCGTGCCCTGCCCTGCTGCCGGCGCTGCACTCGAATCGGCGCCCTCTGCCGGTTTCGATGCTTCGCCGCCGCAAGCGGCCAAGCCCAACGCCAGCATGCAGGCCAGCGTAAACGGTTTCAATGTGTTCAGCTTCATGTTACTCCTCCTTATGCTTTTTATTTTTTATCAACCGATCGAAGATTTCCGATTAAACCGCCGACCTTGATGTGGATTATCCTAGCTCAAGCCTATTTATTTTACAATCAAATTAACACTCATCAAGCACGAATAACACATAATAATTTGATTATTAATAAATTAATTTTTTTACATTTATAAAAAAATTATAAATTGTCAACAATAAATCCTAGTTTTCTAAATATCACCATTCTTACCGACAACCAAAATGGCCGTCTGAAAAGTTTCAGACGGCCATTTTATTAATAAAGAAATATTCAGACATATGTTTTACGCAGCAATACCTGAAACGGCAATGAAAGTGGATGCTTCATCGCACCATGCCGATTTCCTTTCCGCGACATATTTTTGCCTGCAGCGGGCTGTTTCAACAGCGGCTGCCGTCTTTCGGATGCGGGTGGATCTGCTCGGGATCGGTCAGCGCCTGTTCGCGGATTTCTGCATCGCTGAGCGGCTGCTGCGCATAGGTGCGGACATTGTCGACCGAATCTTCAATCACCAGTTCGCGCTCTTCCGCTTCCATCTCGTCGGCGGGGGTAAACGCATGGCATTCGGAAATTTCATCGGTGTTCAATTCCACTTTCGGCTGCACATCGTCGTTTTGCGCCTCATTGTGCACCACTTCAACCTGCGCCTGTTCGGCTTCGACGGCATCGCGCTCCAATTTGTCTTCGCAGCGCTCGTCTTTCACCAATGCGCTCTCTTCTGCTTCCATCAACTGGGCGGGGGTCAGGTCATTTTTATTTTGGGTCATGATGTTCCTCCTTATTTGATTTGCGTTTATCTGGTCAAAGTGCGTTTTTATCATAACAAGAAAGCAGCCGTCTGAAAGTATCTTTGCGTTAAAAAACATAAAGGCTTTCAGACGGCTTTATCGGGCTTATCCGGCATCACTTAACCGATGTGTTCGACCTGTCCGTCGTTCCCCACCAGCCAAGTGCGCACGGCGGCGGCTTGGGCGGCGGCGCGGATGTTTTCGGGGCTGCTGACGGCAAAAGCGGTGGAAAGCGCATCGGCACGGGCGGCGCTGGCAGCCATCACGCTGACGCTGCGGTAACGTGGGCTGCTGCTGCCATTTTTCGGGTCAAACAGATGGGTAAACCGCCCTGCTTCGTCCATCATGGTGCCATAGCCGCCGGAAGTGGCCAGCGCCTGATTTTGCAACGGCAGTTTGAACAGCACGCGGCTTTCGTCATCAGGATGGCGGATGCCTGCCTGCCACACGTCGCTGTTGCGGCGGTCGAGGCCGCGGATTTCGCCCATATCGACCAAGGCACGTTCTAATCCGGCTTGGCGCAGCATATCGGTAACGCGGTCGGTGATATAGCCTTGGGCAATGCCGTTAAACGATAAAGCCATGCCGGGTTTGGCGAAGGCGACAGCGGCATCGTCAAATTGCACACCACCGAAGCCGACCAAGCCCAAGGCGCGTTGCAATACGGCGCTGTCGGGCGCACGGTTGGTATTCGGTTGTTGTGTGAAATGCTTGGCATACGCCGCCCACAGGGGCTGGATGCTGGGGTCGAACGCGCCTTGCGTGAGCGCGTGGATTTCGCGACTTTGGCTCAACACGGCGAGCAAATCAGCAGGCGGATTATTCAGACGGCCTGTGCGGTTGAGGCGGACGAGCAGGCTGTCGTCGCGATAGAGGCTGAAGATTTTTTCCAAACGCGCCACTTCGGCCACGGCTTTTTGAATCAGGCTTTCGGCGAAACTGCGGTCGGGGTGGTAGAGGCGCAGTTCGGCATCGGCACCGAGCGCAATGCCGCGCCACACCACGGGCTCAGGCGCGGCAGCACGCAAACTGCCGACGGCACGGGCGGTAAACGGCACGGCGGCAACAGCGGCCACGGCGGCGGTAATGCCGATAAAGCGGCGGCGGGTAAAGGGGACGGTGGCGGTATTCATGGTTTGTTCCTTTATCAGGCACATACGGCGGTGGTGCGGCTTTCAGACAGCCTTTCAGGGCTGCCGGACAGTTGGCGGGCGGATATACAATCCGCCCCTACAACGGCGGTTTTGTTTCAGATGGCTTTCTGCTTTCAGACGGCCTGAAACCTTTGTGAAATACTTTTTTGTCGCTCCTGCGCAGGCAGGAGCACGGGTAGGTTTTTTGCAAAAGCCACGGCCTTTCTGGGTTGTCGGACGGTTAATCGGTGGATAGCCAATCTGCCCCTACAACAGCGTTTTTCTTTCAGACGGCCTACTGCTTTCAGACGGCCTGTTATTTAAAAATAAATTCTTCCGGCATTTCGTCAAAGCGCACCACACGGCCGCCGTGTTGGTCGGCAAATTGTTGTGCTTTGGCGGCATCGGCAAACGGCAGCGCGTCTACTGCGCCCATGCCGCCGATAAAATCGCTTTCAATCACGTAATGCGCTTTGTAGGCATCGGTCCAGGCGGTGTCGGCATTCGGCGTGTTCCAATCGGCCACCTGCCCCATATCGGTCACATAAATCGCGGCCAAGCCTTTGGGCTCTTCGGGCAGCTTGGTGTAGCCGAACATCTGGTTGATGGTGGAAAACCACACCGGTTTGTCAGGCTGGCCGTTGAGGAACACTTGCGCTTTGGGGCCGTTGTGTTCGGAGAGGTTCATGGTGCAGTAATGGCCGACGGAAGCATCGGTAATCGGCTGCGGTGCGGGCGGGGCGGCGGTTTCGGCGTTGCCGCCACAAGCGGCCAGCCACAAAGCGACAGCCAAAGAGAAGAAGATTTTTTTCATATTTGTCGCTTTCTGAAAATCCAGGCAGCCAAGGCAAACGGCACGGCAATCCACAATAATTGCACGGCCAGCAACAGCGGCGTACTCAAATGAATCTGCTCGCTCAATCCGGCCATACCGGCATACATGGCGGTGTTTTCGTAGCCGGTGAGGTTGAGCAGGCGGTAAACGTCGGCGGGGTTGAACAGCAAAACGGTTTCGAGCATCGGCGCGGTGATGGTTTGCTTGGTGTCGGCCACCAACACGCCCAGCAGCGCCATATCGAAAATCACCACGAAAAACAGCCATACGCCGATGGCGATGCCTGCGGCGGTGCCACGCTCTTTCACTTTGGCGCTGATGAGGTAGCCCATCGCCAGAAACGATGCACCGAGCAACACGCTGGCGGCAATCAGCAGCGCAAACGGCCGCCAAGCGGCAAAGTCGAGCGTGCCGTGCACCAGTTGCAGCGCGATGCCCGCCAAACCGTAGCCGAGCGCGGTGGCCAGCGTGAGGATAATCAGGTGGCCGATAAACTTGCCCACCAACACCTGCCAGCGCGACACGGGATAGCTCAACAATAGCGCCATGGTGCCGCGCTCGATTTCGCCGATTACCGCATCATAAGCCAGCAGCATGGCAATCAGCGGAATCAGGAAAATCGACAGGCTGGAGAGGCTCACCACGGTCACGGTGAGCGGATCGACTTTCACCGAGCCAGTGGGCGAGCTGCCGAGAAAACCGAGCGACAAGGCCAGCGCGGCCAGCAGCAGCGTGGCGGCGAGCACCCAGCGGTTGCGCAGGCTGTCGCGCACTTCTTTGCCGGTAATAATCCAAACGGGGTTCATACGTCCTCCCGTTTCAAAAATTGTGCATACATATCGTCGAGCGTGGGGGTGTGGATGTCGAGTTCGGCAATGTTGTCGATGCCGCCGAGTTCGCGCAATACCGTCATTTTATCGGCCACGCTGCAACGGGTGGTGTAGTTGAGGCCGTCTGAACGCTGCCAATGCGCGGGCAAGGCGGTTTCCTGTTTCAACTGCGCGCTGATGCGCACGGGCAAGCCGCTTTGCGCCTGCAATTCGCTCATGCTGCCGTCGGCCACTTTGCTGCCGTTTTTCATCACCACGATGCGGTCGGCGTGGCCGTCGAGTTCGGCCAGCGCGTGGGTGCTCAGCAACACGGTGGCGCCTTCGTTGCTCAATTCGCGCACGATTTCGTAAAACATCTGCCGCGAGGCGGGGTCGAGGCCGGTGGTCGGCTCGTCAAACAGCAACACTTTCGGCGTGCCCAGCAGCGCCTGCGCCAAGGCCAGCCGCTGCCGCATCCCTTTGGAATAAGTGCCGACGCGGCGGCCTGCGGCTTGGGCGATGCCGACACGGGCGAGCAAGTCGCTGTTTTTGGCGGTGGGCTGTTTTTTCAGTTTGGCGTAAAAATCCAGCGTTTCCTTGCCGGTGAGCGAGGGATGCAGCGCCACGGTTTCGGGCAGGTAGCCGATTTGGCCGCGCTGCTGCGCGCCCGAGCCGGAAGCGATGTTTTCGCCCAACAGGCGCACTTCGCCTTCGCTGGGGGTAATCAGGCCGAGCATCAATTTGATGATGGTGGATTTGCCTGCGCCGTTGTGCCCGGCCAGGCCGACGCATTCGCCTGCGTTCAGGCTCAAATCCACCTGATTGACGGCGCAATGGTTGCCGAAGCGCTTGGTCACGCCGCGCAATGCAACATGCTGTGTATGCCCGTTCATTGCTGTTCCTTATATTGCTGATATTTTGTGAAGGTAGGGTTGTCGGGCGGCGTCATCAGCGGCCTGCTGTCGGCCACGCCGCCGGGCAGGATGGCGGGAAACTGCGACTGCGCCCATTTGACGATGCTCACGGCGGGGCTGTTCATCAGCAGCCGTGCCACCGGCGCGCGCCAAACGATTTGGTCGATGATGCCGTTGGGGCGGTAGGCGGTGTCGGCGATGCCGTCGC
>CAYVIS010000057.1:0-10339 GCA_964451565.1 uncultured Neisseria sp. | reverse complement strand
TGGCCGCATAGCGCCCCGTTTGCGCCAAATCCAGATAAGCCGCCGCCGTGGGCATTTCGGTCACACCGGCAAACGGCGGCGCATCGGCCAGTGCAAACGCATTGCCCACGCCGCGCACCGCCGTTGCATCCGCGCCCTGCGGCAGCGTAATCTCCGCCGCCTTGCCGACTTGGTAATCGCTCAAACGGCGCTGACTGACGGTGTCAAGCCAAGCATAAAACACCTCGCCCATACGCGCATCGGTGGCCGCCAACACGCAAGCGGCTTCGATTTGATAGGCGACCGCATCCAAACACGGCACGCCGATTAAAGGCAGCGCAAACGGCGCGGCCAACCCCTGCGCCACACCGGTGCCGATGCGCAGGCCGGTAAACGCGCCCGGCCCTTGTGCATAAATAATCGCGCCCAAATCCGCCGCCGCGATGCCTGCTTCGGCCAGCAATTCGCCGATTTGCGGCAAAATCAGTTCAGACTGCTTATTGCCTGCTTCCGCATGGCGCAGCAGCGTGTGGCCGTCTGAACGCAAAGCCAGCGACAGATAAGCGGTGGACGTGTCGATGGCGAGCAGGGGGTGGGAAAAATCGGTTTGCATGGTGCGGCAGGGTGATGGAAATAACGGGCATTATAGCATTGCGTGGAGGTTTCAGACGGCCTGAAAACTTTTATAATAAGCAGCTGTGCCATAGCCGCTTCGGTTGGCCGTTTCTATCCCCATCACTTTATTCGACATTATATGTATATCGGACGTTTTGCCCCCAGCCCCACTGGCCTGCTGCACATTGGTTCGCTGCTCACCGCCGTGGCCTCTTATGCCGATGCCAAAGCGCATGGTGGGCGTTGGCTGCTGCGTATGGAAGACCTCGACCCGCCGCGCGAGATGGCGGGTGCGGCGGATGATATTTTGCGCACGCTGGAAGCGTTTGGTTTTGAATGGGACGGCGAAGTGGTGTATCAAAGCCGCCGCCATGATTTGTACCGCGAAGCCTTAGGCCGTCTGAAAGCAGGCGGGCAGGTGTATCCCTGCGATTGCAGCCGCAAAGACTGGCAGGCAGCGGCGAAGTCGGGCGCGGACGGATTCGTTTATAACGGCCATTGCGCCGCGCTCGACCCGCAACGGCCGCTATACAAAGCGCCTGCCTGGCGGCTGCGCACCACTGATGAAACCATTGCGTTTACCGACCGCATTGTCGGCAGGTATGCCCAAAATCTGGCGCGCGACATCGGCGATTTTGTGTTGCTGCGTGCAGACGGCTATTGGGCGTATCAGTTGGCGGTGGTGGTGGACGATGCGGCGCAGGGCATCACGCATATTGTGCGCGGACAGGATTTGCTGGTGTCAACGCCGCGCCAAATTTGGCTGCAACGCTGTTTGAATATGGCCGAGCCGCAATACGCGCACTTGCCGCTGCTGGTGAATGCGGCAGGGCAGAAGTGGTCGAAACAGACGCTTGCCCCTGCGCTGGATTTGGGGGCGAAAGAGCGGCTGCTGCGGCAGGTGATGGCTTATCTGAACCTACCCGCCGCGCCCGAAGTGGACAAGGTGCAGGACTTGCTGGCGTGGGCGGTGGCGCATTGGAATATGGCAAAAGTGCCGGTGGCGCCGATGTGTACGGAATAGCGGGAAATCGGGAAATGAAGGTTGAGGCCGTCTGAAAGGTTGAGTAGGGTGCAACAGGGTGTAATAGATTGTATTGGGCAGCACCATAATGTGTTTCGTGAGTGCAGCCTGCACAGCATAAACATCAAGGCCGTCTGAAAATATGCTTTCAGACGGCCTTTCATTTACTCTTCACTGTTTTCATGGTCGTGCAGGATTTTTTCATACACGGGTTGCGGCAGGTAGCGGCGCACCATGTGCCGCCAGCCTTTGGGGCCGACCATGCCTTTGACCATGGTGGAAGACACTTCGGCGAATTCGCGCGGCGGCATCAGGAATACGGTGGAAATCGACGGGCGCAGGTCGCTGTTGATGTAGCGCATCGAGCGTTCGTATTCGTAATCCGAGGCGGTGCGGATGCCGCGCACGATGAATTGCGCGTCGATGCTGTGGGCGTAGTTCACCAGAAAGCGGTTTTCAAAAGTGGTGATGCGCACGTTGGGGAAAATGTCGGTGATGGCTTCGAGCATGGCGATGCGCTCGGCCACGCTGTAGGTGCTTTGTTTGTCGGGGTTGACGCCGATGGCGACGATAAGCTCGTCAAACATGGCTTGCGCTTCGCGTACCATCCATAAATGGCCGTTGGTGGGCGGATCGAAACTGCCTGCATATACGGCGCGGCGGTGGGTTTGGCTCATGGTGTTCGGGGTGGTTTGTAATGAGATTGCAGCATAAACGCCTGTGCGGGTGATGTCAAAACAAATAGGCCGTCTGAATGTTCAGACGGCCTATTTCGATGCGAACCGATGATTATTCTTCGCCGGCCAGGGCGGTGATGATGTGCAGCAGACTGCTGAAGATGTTGTAGAGCGAGATGAAGATGGTGAGCGCGGCGCTGATATGGCTGGTTTCGCCGCCGTCAATCACGGTGCGGATTTGAAACATAATCAGAAGCGAGCTGAAAATCACGAAGCCTGCCGAGATGGTGAGGGCGAGGGCGGGGATTTGCAGGAACATATTGGCCACCACGCCGACCATCAATACCACGACACCGACCACCAAAAAGCGGCCGAGCGCGCCCATGTCCATTTTGGTGCGGCGCGCCATGGCCGACATGGTGAAAAACACGGCGGCGGTCATGGCGGCGGCGATGCCGACGATTTGCGGGCCGTTGGCCAGGCTCAGGCTGTATTGCAGCAACGGGCTGATGAGTGCGCCCATGCCGAAGGTGAACACCATCAGCAGCGCGGCGCCGGTGTTGCTGTAGCGGTTTTTCTCAATCAAAAAACACATGCCGTAGAAAAAGGCGAGCAGGGCGCCGAAAGCCAGCCAGCGGTTGCCGAACATGGCGTAGAGGTTGAAGCCCATTTGGCTGCTCAAAAATGCTCCGGCAGCGCAGGGGATGAACGAGAGGCCGAGCAGGCCGTAGGTTTTGCGCAGAACGGTATTTTTCTGCACCGCGCCTGCACCGGCGGGTTGGGTGTAATCGTAAACGTCGCGTTGCATGGGGTTTGCTCCCTGAAGTGTGTGGAAAGTATCGTGAATTAGGTTGAACCCATACAGCGTTGGCCCGCCTTGTCGTACCAGGTGTACTGTCTGCGGCTCCACGCCTTGTCTTGATTCAAGCTAATCCGCTATAAAAAATTGATTTTAACAGCAAATCGGTGGTTTTGTTTGAAAATAATCGATTGTCGGCTGATTTTTAGCGCGATTCAAACTGCCAGCCATAAAGCCGCCACCCAAGCCAAAATGCTCAGGCTCCATTGCGGCAGCAGCCGGTCGAGTGCGGAACAAGATTGGGCTTTTCCCAAGAAATACAAGTGGATAATGGATAAGACGGCCAATAATATTTTCAGACGGCCTTGGGTATTATCGTCAAACGCCTGCGGCAGCCACAGCCACCACAGCAACGCCGCACCCAGCAGCAGGGCGGTGTGGTAATGTTTGGCGCGGTGCAGGCCGAGACGGGCGGCGATGGTGCGTTTGCCTGCGGCCAGGTCGCTGTCGATATCGCGCATATTGTTAAGATTGAGCACCATGCCGCACCAAAGTCCCAACGCGGTGGCAGGCAGCAGCGTGGCAATATGCAGGCTGCCGCTGTGCAGATAAGCGCTGCCGAGCACGCCCAGCCAGCCGAAAAACAGCAACACGGCAATGTCGCCCCAGCCGCGATAGCCGTAGGGGCGGATGCCGGCGGTGTAGGTAAACGCCGCCCCGATGGCCGCCGCACCGAGCAGCAGCCACAGCAGCCAGGCGTGCGGGCGGGCGGTGTGGATGGCGGGCAGCGTGGCGGCCAACAGCAGAATGCCGAGCAGACAGCAGAGCAGCGCCGAAACGGCGAGCGCCAAACGCATCTTGCGCAGGCTGATGCGGCCTGAAGCAACCATGCGTTCGGGGCCTTTTCGCAAAGGAGAATCGGCGCCGTGGCAGGCATCGCCGTAATCGTTGGCGAAATTGCTGAAAATCTGCAAAGCCAGGGCGGTGACCAGGCTCAGCGTTAAAGTGAGACAGCTGAAACTGCCGCCGCTTTTGGCAATGACGCCGCCGCAGAGAATGGATGCGGCGGCCAGCGGCAGGGTGCGCAAACGCGCGGCTTGCAGCCAGTATCGGACAGACATGGTATATAGGCGATGAATAAAACAGAGTAATGGATTATAGTAAGAAGCCGTCTGAAAAAATTTGACACAGATACAATGACAGCCGCCTACATAGTGTATGGCGGCTGTGTTTATCCCAATTGCCGCTGTTTGTCGCTGAGCAGGCGGTGGATGGTTTGCGCCAATGCGGCTTTGTCTGCCGTGGCCGCAACGGGTTCCAGAAAATGCAGCTCGGCGCTTCCTTGCGGCTGGCTGATAATCATTTTGATGGACTGCCACAGGCTGATATCGCCGTGGTAGGCCACGTGCGGGTTGGGGCTGCTGCCGTCGGGATTGGGGTAGCGGCAGAGCACGGGGATGAGTGGCACTTCGGCGTCGATAGCGGCTTGAAAAAAGCTGTTTTTAAACGGCAGGATTTCGTCGCCGATGGAGCTGGTGCCCTCGGGAAACAGGGAAACGGTGTCGCCGTTTTGCAGGGCTTGGGTGACTTGGACGATTTTTTCGTTGTTGTTGCCGGATTTTTTACGCCGCGCCACATAAACGGTTTGCGCCTGGGTGGCCAGATAGCCGATAACCGGCCATTTGGCCACATCGTCTTTGGCGACGAAGCGGTTGGGGAGGGCGGCGTTGATGGCCATGATGTCGAGCCAGGAAATGTGGTTGCAAATCAGCATTTGCCCGCGACCTGCGGCGGGCAGCGTGCCGAAGGTTTGCAGGTGCATGCCGCAGGCGGCCAAAACGCGGTATGACCACAATTGGATGGCACGCAATTTGCGTTGTTTGCTGTAGAGGGGAAATAGGAAAAACATCTCCGCCATGCCGTAGAGCAGGCAGACGGCGATGGCGGCGAGGCGGAAAATGAAACGTAAAGCGTGCATGGATTATTCCGGAGTGACGGCAAAGCGTTGCCGGTAGCGGCGATCGAAGTGTGTGATGTCCATCAGAATCAGAATGTCGGCGCAATGGAAGGCTTCGTCCAAACAGGGTTCGCCGCAAAACCAGGCACCTGCTTTCAGGTAGCCTTTAATCAGCGCCGGGCATTCGGGGTCGGCTTTGGGGGTGAGATTATCCAGCGGCAGCGGCTTGAGCGGGCGCACGCGCCATGGTTCGGGCGCGAGGTATTGTTCTTTCAAATTGAAATAAAGTCCCGCTGCTTCGTGGCCGCCGTCGGCGGTGCTGATGCTGCCGCAGCCGAGCATGAAGCGCAGGTTTTCTTTGTGCATGAATTGCATCAGTCCGCTCCACAGCAGCATCACCAGTCCGCCGTGGCGGTAGTCGGGGTGGATGTAGGCGCGGCCGAGTTCGACGGCCTGCGGCAGGATGTTTTGCAGCGGCGTGAGGTCGAATTCGGTGGCGCTATACCAGCCACCCGCAGCTTGTGCGCCGCTTTCGGTCAGCAGGCGGTAGCAGCCGATGACTTCGCCGCTGTCGTCGTTGAAGGCGAGCAAGTGGCGGCAATGGGCGTCGTAGTGGTCGATGTCCAGCCCGTTGTTGTCGGGAAGCGCGACGCCCATTTCTTCGGCAAACACGCGGTAGCGCAGGCGTTGGGCGGCTTGGATTTCTTGCGGATCGGCTGCCAGGCGGACGCTGAGATTGCGCGGTGATTGCGATTGTTTGGATGATAATGGCATGTTGGCGGGATAAAAAACAGGCGTTGGTACGCAGCTGTCGGCAAGACATCCGGTTGCCGAATTTTTGAGTGGACGGCAGTGTTTGCGGCGGTCGGTCTGTGAAACCGCCGCAAGTGCGTGCGGCAGAATCAGTCTTGCGGGGTGTAGCCCTGAACGTGATCGGCACCTTCGCCGAAGAAATAGTTTTCCATCTGTTGGGCGAGGTATTGGCGTGCGCGCGGGTCGGCGAGGCTGAGGCGGTTTTCGTTGATGAGCATGGTTTGGTGGCGCGTCCACGCGTCCCATGCTTCTTGTGATACGTTTTCAAAAATGCGTTTGCCCAATTCGTTGGGCAGGGGGGCGAATTTCATGCCGGGGGCTTCTTTGCCCAGTTTGACGCATTGAACCATACGGGTCATGGCAGTTTCCTTTATCGTTTTGGATTTCAGACGGCCTTTATTTTAATGGATGGCACCGGCTTTGTATATCGGTGCCGATAGCACGGCTGCGGCGTATTGATACAGCATTTACAGCACGTAGGCAAACACTTTCGATTTGCGGCCGCTTTCGTGATATTCGCGTTGGCGCGCCTCGGGCAAATCGTCGACTGAGGCCGTCTGAAAGCCGCGTTCGACAAACCATTCGCCGGTGTGGGTGGAGAGGGCGAAGAGGGTGCGGATGCCGCGTGCTTTGGCGCTGGCGAAGAGGTAGTCGAGCAGGCGCTCGCCATAGCCGCCGTCTTGCGCTTCGGGCGATACCACCAGGCAAGCCAGCTCGCCCGCGTTGCTTTGCTCGAAGGTTTTCAGCGCCACGCAGCCGTAGATTTGGCGGTCGTGTTCGAGGATGGAAAATTCGCCGATGTGGTTTTCCAGATATTCGCGGCTGCGGCGCAGCAACACGCCTTGGTCTTCCAGCGGGCGGATGAGGGTGAGGATGTCGGGGATGTCGCTGCTTTGCGCGGGGCGGATATTCATAAACGCATTTTGCGCCACCGACGTGCCCGCGCCGTTACGGGTAAACAGCTCGCGGATAAGGCTGCCGTCTTCACGACCGCCGAGAATTTGTGTGCGCGGCACTTGCTGCTCGACCGCGTTGATGGCGGAAAGCAGCAAACGGCGCTGGTTGGCCTGAACGCGGTTGCCGTCGAGCAGCGCGCGCGCCTCGGCGGCGGAAAGGTTGGTGATGACTTCGCCTGCTTCGTCGAGGATGCCGGGCTGCTCGACCACGTAAATCAGCTTTTCCGCTTTCAGGGCGGTGGCAGCGGCTTCGGCGATGTCGCCCATGCTGAGGTTGAAGGTTTTGCCGCTGAGCGAATGGCCGAGCGGGCTGATGAGCACCAATGCGCCGTCGGCCAGACGTTGGTGGATGGATTCGGTGTCGATTTTGCGGATGCGGCCGGTGTAGCCCATGTCGATGCCGTCGATGACGCCGAGCGGGCGGGCCGACACGAAATTACCGCCTGCGATGCTGAGCGCTTTGCCGCGCTGCGGCGCTTGGGTGATGCCCAGCGAGAGCGCGGCTTCGATGTCGGCGCGCAACATGCCGCAAGCCTGTTTGGCGTGCACCAGTGTGGCGTCGTCGGTGATGCGGCGGCCGTTGTGGTATGCGGGTGTGAGGCCGTCGGCTTCGGCCAGTGCGCTGATTAGGCTGCGCGAACCGTGCACCACCACCAAGCGCACGCCGAGGCTGGCGAGCAGGTTTAAATCAGCCGCCAGTGCGCGCAGGGAGGCGCCTTCGAGCAGGCTGCCGGAAATGCCGATAACCAGCGTTTTGCCGCGCAGATAGTTGATGTAGGGCGCGGCTTCGCGAAAATCGCGCACGAAAAATTCGGAAATATTCATTGCAACAATATCAGGTAAAAAAGCTGCATGATTAACACGGTGAGCGCCACCAATGAGGCGAGCGTCCAGTTGAAGCCTGCTTTGGGCGCGGCGGGTGCGGTTTGGGCTTTGGCGGCGGCAGGCAGCATATCGTCGAGCATATCGGCGATTTCGCTTTTCGACAAGGTTTTGCGGCTGCGCACCTGCGGGCCGATGTTGTGCACCAGCTTGGCATCGGTAACGGCGGGTGCCAGGTTTTCAGGGCTGTCGTCCGCTTCGGCTTCGGCCAAGTGCGTGCGTGCTTGAAACAGGCCTTCGCATTGGCTGCACACTACGAAGCCTTGTGCGACGTTGAGTTGCGCCTCTTTCACCCAAAGGCGGGTTTGGCAGTGCGGGCAAACGCTTACAGGCATGATGTCGGCTCATCGGAATAAATGTTGATGGAATGGGATTTTAAAATCTTTCAGACGGCCTGTATATCAAAAAGGCCGTCTGAACCACGCAGTGCGTGTTTTACGCCACGCCGTAGCGTTCGCGGTAGGCTTTTACCGGCGCGAGATAGGCGTCAAATTCGCGGTTGCTTTGTAACAGGGTGAATAAATCGTTCAAATTGGCAATCGACACCACCGGCAGGCCGTATTGCTGCTCGACTTCCTGTACCGCCGATAAATCGCCCGTGCCTTTTTCCATGCGGTCGAGCGCAATCACCACGCCGGCGGGGGTGGCATTTTCGCCTTGAATCAGTTTCACCGATTCGCGCACTGAAGTGCCGGCGGAAATCACGTCGTCGATAATCAGCACTTTGCCTTTGAGCGGCGCACCCACCAATACGCCGCCTTCGCCGTGGTCTTTGGCTTCTTTGCGGTTGTAGGCAAACGGCACGTTCACGCCTTTTTCGGCCAGCATCATGGCGGTGGCGGCGGCGAGGATGATGCCTTTATAGGCCGGGCCGAACAGCATGTCGAATGCCACTTTGCTCTCGATAATCGCTTCGGCGTAAAACTTGGCCAGCGCCAGCGTGCCCGCGCCGTCGTTAAACAAACCGGCATTGAAAAAATAGGGCGATTGGCGGCCGGCTTTGGTGGTGAATTCACCGAATTTCAATACATTTTGTTTGAGTGAGAATTTCAGAAAATCTTGGCGGAAATCAGACATAATCGGCATCTTTCAAATAAGCTATCGGTAAAACCGCCTGAGTCGGGTAAAATACGCCCAAGCTTTCAGACGGCCTTTTTATGACCGTATTTTAACATTGAGGACAGGCATGTTTAAAATTATTTCCGCCAACGTCAACGGCATCCGTTCCGCCGCTAAAAAAGGCTTTATCGACTATTTGGGCAGAGTAGATGCCGACATCGTGTGCGTGCAGGAATTAAAAGCGCAAGAGCCGGACATGAGCGATGAGATGAAAAATCCGCACGGCATGTATGGCGTGTGGCATTGCGCCGAAAAGCGCGGCTACAGCGGCGTGGCGATTTACAGCAAACGCGCGCCCGATAATGTGCAAATCGGCATGGGCATTGAAGAATTCGACCGCGAAGGCCGCTTTGTGCGCGCCGATTTCGGCAATTTGAGCGTGATTTCGCTGTATCTGCCCAGCGGCACCAGCGCGCCCGAGCGGCAGGAATTGAAATACCGTTTCCTCGAAGCGTTTTACCCGATGCTTGCCGAAATAAAAGCCTGTGGCCGCGACATCGTGGTGTGCGGCGATTGGAACATCGCCCACCAAAACATCGACTTGAAAAACTGGAAAGGCAACCAGAAAAATTCCGGCTTCCTGCCTGAAGAGCGCGAATGGATCGGCAAGGTGATTGCCGAGCTTGGCTGGGTGGATATGTGGCGCACGCTTTATCCCGAAATCCCCGGCTACACCTGGTGGAGCAATCGCGGCCAGGCTTATGCGAAAGATGTGGGCTGGCGCATCGATTACCATATGGTTACGCCCGAGCTGGCCGCCAAAGCCGTTTCCTCGCATGTGTATAAAGACGAAAAATTCTCCGACCACGCGCCTTTGGTGGTGGAATACGATTATTCGGTTTAACCGCGTTCAGACGGCCTTGCTGCCATCTGCAAAGGCCGTCTGAAAAGAAAACACAAACCATGCAAAGCCAACAACTCGAAGACTTAACATTATTGCTCATCCGCGATGGCGGCGAGCCGGAAATGTGGCTCGACCGCTGGGCGGTGAGCTATCCCTCCGTGCGCTTGGTTGAAGTGTCGCGCGGGCAGACGATTGCGCAATGGCAGGCCGCGGTTCAGACGGCTTGGCAGGGCATCCACAGCCAAAACGTGGCGGTGGTGGCGCACGGCGCGGGCGTGTCGGGTTGGATTGCGTGGCTGTATCTGGCCGACATCAACACGCAGCGGCGGATTCAAAACATGATATTGGTGTCGCCGCTGCAAAGCGCGTTTCCCGATGATGATTGCCACACGCTGCAACGGGTGCGCTGCCATTGCAAAACCGCGCTGGTGATTGGCGAAAACGACCCCGACTGCCCGCACGAGTGGGCGCAACAGCAAGCTGATTGTTTGCGCGCGCGGCTGCTGGTGTCGCCGCATCAAGGCCGTCTGAACGGGCATCTGCACGGCTGGCAATGGGGCATGAAATTGATGCAGGAAATGTTGTTGAGCTGAGGCCGTCTGAAAATATGTTGACGAAAAAATTATGGTTGCTGTCTTTTTTGGTGTTGCTGACGGGTGCGGCTCAGGCTGCAC
>CAYVIS010000056.1:0-10340 GCA_964451565.1 uncultured Neisseria sp. | reverse complement strand
GCGAATGCGTGATCGGCGGCATCGAAGCGCGCAAAATGCTGCTGCAAACCTGCAAGCTCATCAAACCGTTCGTGCCGCCCGTTATCGACGGCACGCCTTGGCAAAACCACGATACCGAAGAAATGGTGGACGACATCCGCTATTTCCGCTTCGCCAAAGATGCCGCCTGGCACGATTTCGACGGCTACGCGGAAAACCAATACTTCATCGATCCCTGCAAACTGCTGCTCACCACACCCGGCATCAACCGCGAAACCGGCGAATACGAAGCCAGCGGCATTCCCGCCTCGGTACTGGCGCATTACCTGCGCGAGCGATCGCTGATTCCCGAAAAAGCCGATTTGAATTCGATTCTGTTTCTGCTCACCCCCGCCGAAAACATGGCCAAATTCCAGCACCTTGTCGCCACCATCGCCCGTTTTGAAGAGCTTTACGAAGCCGATGTGTTTGTGCGCGAAATGCTGCCGAGCTTGGTGGCCGCGCATCCCGTTTATCAAAACATGCGCATTCAGGCTTTGTGCCAGAAAATGCACGATTTCTACCGCAAACACGGCCTCAACCAATTGCTGCAGGATATGTTCCAACGCGACAAATGGCCACAGCTCAAGCAGATGCCGTCTGAAACCCACGATGCCTACATCCGCAACCAAATCGAGCTCGTGCCTTTGAGCGAAATCGAAGGCCGCATTGCTGCCGAAGGCGCGCTGCCCTACCCGCCCGGCGTGCTCTGCATCGTGCCCGGCGAAGTTTGGGGCGGCGCCGCGCTGCAATACTTCCGCGCGCTGGAAGAAGGGGTCAACGAATTGCCCGGTTTCGAGCCGGAAATTCAAGGCGTGTATTGGGAACGCGACGGGCAGGGTCGCAAATATGCACTGGCGTATGTGGTGAAATAAACGCATCTGAACGCAAATGCAGGCGGCTCAATCTGTCAAAGCCGGTATTGGCCGCCCGTATAAATTTTCCATATCACAAGGCCGTCTGAAAGCTCAAAACTTTCAGACGGCCTGATTTCAATTCATGATTTATTTCTTCACAAACACCAAATCCCACACACCATGCCCCAAGCGTTTGCCGCGTGCTTCAAACTTGGTTTCGGGGCGGTAGTCCGGCGTGGGCGCGTAATCGGCGGCGGTGTTTTGCAGGTTGTCGAAGCCGCTCAACACCTCCAACATCTGCACCGCGTATTCTTCCCAGTCGGTCGCCAGATGGATGTAGCCGCCCGCTTTCAATTTCGGCAGCAGCTTGGCGATAAACGGCGTCTGCACCAAGCGGCGTTTGTTGTGGCGCTTTTTGTGCCACGGGTCGGGGAAAAAAATGTGGATGCCGCTCAAGCTGCCGTCGGCGAGCATGTTTTCCACCACTTCCACTGCATCGTGACGCATCACGCGGATGTTGGCCACCTGCTCTTCTTCCATCAGTTTCAGCAGATTGCCCACGCCCGGACCGTGTACGTCGATTGCCAAAAAGTCTTTTTCCGGCAGGCGTTTGGCAATTTCCACCGTTGCCACGCCCATGCCGAAGCCGATTTCGAGCACTTTGTCGTTGTCGCGGCCGAAGCAGCCGTTCAAATCAACGGCTTGCGCCTGATAATCGAGGCCGAACTGCGGCCACAGCGTGTCAATCGCGCGCTGCTGCGCGGCGGTCATGTGCCCCTGCCGCAACACGAAACTGCGGATGCTGCGTTTGTGTTCTTCGGGGAGCGTCTGCTCGGTTTCGGTGTGGGGATTGTGTTCCGTCATGTTCATTCAATCGTTGTGTAAGCGGTTATCAGGCCGTCTGAACCGTTCAGACGGCCTCAAAAATTAGTTGCCGCATTATACCGTGTATTGCAGACGGCGGCTAAAACAAGGCGTTAAAGGCATCGGTACACGAAGCCGCTGTGCAATCGGGCGCGGCTTCCGGTGCAGGCATGTTTTCCTGTTGCAGCGGCGCGGCCTGCACCGTGGCGGCGGCATTGCCGGAAGCGTCAAACCATGCCCACACGCCCCATAAAGCCGCCAACAGCAAGGCCGCACCATACATAACATGGCGCAAACCGTTGCGGCTGCTTTTGGCGGCAGCTGCCGACGGCAACACAGCAGAGGCCGTCTGAACACGGAAATCCTGTTCCGCCAACATATTGCTGCCTGCGCATTCCTGTATCGCTTCCACCGCATCCTGCACCGTGCAGGCGAAAAACTCGCGCCCGTCGTTGACGCGGTATTCATCGAGCAGCGCGTGTGCCGCCCGCTCCACCGCGCGATAGCCGGCGCAACGCAGCTGATAGGCCACTTCAAACGGATAAGCCACGCCGGTGCCGTACAGCTCGCGCGCCCGTTGCTGCGGATCGTTTTTGGTATAACCGATTTTCACCAAACCCGGAATGCCCGGATTGGTGAGCACATACACCCAGCCTGCCTGCAATGTGTTTTCCTTTATATCGTGAATTAAATTTGAACCCATACAGCGTTGGCTCGCCTTGCCGTACCAGGTGTACTGTCTGCGGCTCCCCGCCTTGTCTTGATTCAACCTAATCCACTATACGATGATTGCAAAGGCCGTCTGAAACGGTTTTCAGACGGCCTTTGCAATATCTGCTTTTTAAAACATTAAAATTTAGCGAACACCGGCTCAGTCTATCAATTTTTTTCTGATGGTCGCCAGATTACCCGCTGCTACGCTATAAGGAGGAACATCTTTGGTCACGACAGCCGCCGCACCGATGGTCGAACCTTCGCCGATGGTAACGCCGCCCATGATAATAGCACGCCGCCCCAACCAGACATTATCTTCAATAACGATGGGCTTCACCTCGGTATAGCCGTCGTATTGCTTGGTAACGGGGTCGAATTTATGCTGCGTACTGTAAAACAGACATTCCGGCCCCATAAACACGTTTTTGCCGATGGTCATGCCTTTGGCGATTTCGCAGTCGACGCCGACGCTTGAATTATCGCCGATTACCGTGTCAGGTAGCACATAACCGCCTTGTTCGATATTGACGTTGTTGCCGATATTATCGGAAATCTGTTTGGCCAGAAAATATCTAATTTTCTTGGCCATCGGGCCGAACGGCTTCTCATAAGACGGCGGCAGGATAGCGCCTATCTTACGTAACAGTCGTACACAAATCTTTTTTTTCACGCTCGTTTAACTCCAGATATTGAAAATACTCAAATGTTTTCTTGGCTATCCGACTCTGAAATATCGGCTTGGTTCTCATCAAGTGCAATTTCTAAAGCTTCATTTTCTTCTTCCTCCGGCTCGGCTACGCGCTCGAGGCTCACCAGAGTTTCGCCTTCATCCAGATTAATCAGACGCACGCCTGCTGCGGCGCGGCCGGTTTCGCGGATTTGCTCGACTTTGGTGCGGATGAGCACGCCGCCGCTGGTAATCAGCATTAAATCGTCGCTTTCCGCAACCAAAGTAGCAGCCACCAAATCGCCGTTACGCTCGCCGGTGTTGATGGCGATATTGCCCTGACCGCCTTTGCCTTTGCGGCTGTAATCGGCAATCGGGGTGCGCTTGCCGTAGCCGTTGGCGGTGGCGGTGAGCACTTGCACCTCTTCCTGCGCTTCACATTCGGGGGCAAAGGTAATCAGGCTGACAATGCGGCCTTCGGCGGGCAGGCGCATGCCGCGCAAGCCGCCGCTGCCACGGCCGGACGGGCGTACGCCTTTGTTGGCTTTCGGCGCGGCGCTGTCGGCCTGCTCGCCTTCATCGCCGTTGTCGATGTCGGCGCTGTCGGTGTCGCTGTCGTCTTCGCCTTCTTCGGCGTCGCTGCTGCCTTCCCAATATTCGTTGAAGCGGATGGCTTTGCCGAGGTTGGAGAACAGCATGATGTCGTCGCTGCCGCCGGTTTTGGCCACGCCCACCAGCGAATCGCCTTCTTTGAGTGCAATTGCTTTGATGCCTTGGCTGCGCACGTTTTTAAAGGCGGAAAGCTGCACTTTTTTCACCATGCCCTGCGCGGTGGCGAAGAAGACATATTCGTCTTCGGGGAACTCGCGCACGGCCAGAATAGCGCTGACTTTTTCGCCTTCATCCAACTGAATCACGTTGTTAATCGGGCGCCCGCGGCTGTTGCGGCCGCCTTCCGGCAGTTTGTAAACCTTAATCCAATGGCATTTACCGAAGTTGGTGAAACACATCAGATAGTCGTGGGTATTGGCCACAAACAGGGTTTCGATGAAGTCTTCGTCTTTGGTGGCTGCTGCCTGTTTGCCGCGACCGCCGCGGCGTTGCGCCTGATAATCGGTGGTGGGCTGGGTTTTGATGTAGCCGCCGTGGGTGAGTGTGACCACCATTTCGCGCGGCGGAATCAGGTCTTCATCGGCAATGTCGCCGCCGAAGGGGTTGATTTCGCTGCGGCGTTCGTCGCCGAATTGGCTTTTGATTTCTTCCAATTCGTCGTTGATGATTTGGGTGATGCGCTCGGGCTTGGCCAAGATGTCTAAGAAATCGATAATCTGCGCCATAATCGCTTTGTAGTCGCCGATGATGCTGTCTTGGTCGAGGCCGGTGAGGTTGCGCAGGCTCATGCGCAAGATGGCATCGGCCTGCAGCTCGCTCAAATAATAGCCTTCGCCTTGCAGGCCGAGGTTTTCCGGCAACCCTTCGGGGCGCGCCATGCGCAAATCGAGGTCGCTGCGGCCGAGCATGTCTTCCACCAAGGCCGAACGCCAAGCGCGTGCCAGCAGGCGCTCTTTCGCTTCGGGCGCATCGGCAGAGGTTTTAATCAGCTCAATCATCTCGTCGATATTCGACAAAGCCACCGCTTTACCTTCGGCGATGTGGCCTTCATGGCGGGCTTTTTTCAGGCGGAACAGAGTACGACGCGTCACCACTTCGCGGCGGTGGCGCAAAAATTCGCTCAGAATCTGTTTCAGGTTCAGCAGGCGCGGTTGGCCGTCGACCAATGCCACCATATTGATGCCGAAGCTGTCTTGCAGTTGGGTGAGCTTGTAGAGCTGGTTCAACACCACTTCGGCGTTTTCGTTGCGCTTCAGCTCGATGACCACGCGCATGCCCGATTTATCGGATTCGTCGCGCAAATCGGAAATGCCTTCCAACACTTTTTCACGCACCAATTCGCCGATTTTTTCCACCAGTTTGGCTTTGTTCACCTGATACGGAATTTCATCAATGATGATGGCTTCGCGCTCACCATGTTTGCCGATCGGTTCGATATGGGTTTTGCCGCGCATTACCACGCGGCCGCGGCCGGTTTTGTAGCCTTCGCGCACACCACTCAAGCCGTAAATGGTGGCGCCGGTGGGGAAATCGGGCGCGGGCATCAGCTGAATCAGCTCTTCTATGCTCATCTCGCCATTATGCAAAAGCGCCACGCAGGCATTGATGGTTTCGGTGAGGTTGTGCGGCGGAATATTGGTGGCCATGCCCACGGCGATGCCGGAAGAGCCGTTGACCAGCAATGAGGGGAATTTGGCGGGCAATACCAGCGGCTCATGCTCGCTGCCGTCGTAGTTGGGGCCGAAATTAACGGTTTCTTCTTCGATGTCGGCCAGCATTTCATGCGCAATTTTGGCCATGCGGATTTCGGTATAACGCATCGCCGCCGCGCCGTCGCCGTCCACCGAGCCGAAGTTGCCCTGGCCGTCGACCAGCATATAACGCAATGAAAAATCCTGCGCCATGCGCACGATGGTGTCGTATACCGCTCTATCGCCGTGCGGGTGGTATTTACCGATTACGTCGCCCACGATACGCGCCGATTTTTTATAGGCGCTGTTCCAGTTGTTTTTTAACTCGTGCATGGCGTAGAGTACGCGGCGGTGCACGGGCTTCAGGCCGTCGCGCACATCGGGCAGTGCACGCCCCACAATCACGCTCATGGCGTAATCGAGATAGCTGCGGCGCATCTCGTCTTCAAGGCTGATAGGGATGGTTTCTTTGGCAAAATGATGGTCGTTGCGGATGGTGGCGTCGGTCATGATTTCTTCGGACATTTCAATAGGAAAAATTAGTGCTAATTCTAACACAAAGCGCCCCCTCTTTGGCAGATTCGCGCAAGCCCGGCCAGATTCGGGGTAAAGCACAACCGTCGACATCATTATCTGCGGACGCTGGATTTGCGATTGGCTATATGTTTCGGCTTCATTGCCGGCCAAACCGCTTCAATCAAATATCTGCCTGTATTTTCCGTACGCCCTGTCTAAAAATCATTAAACGCAGAAATCCGGGCTTTTCAGACGGCCTCGGTTTTCAATGACAAAAGAATGAAACGGCTTGCAGCAATGCTTTTGCCGTTTACTCACAAAAGCTGTGGATAACTTTGTGGACAGCATGTGTGCTTTTCCGGTTTTTCCCGAAAAATCAGGCTTTGCACCATCATTGCACATTTTTTAAGCCTTTTATAAAACCCTTTATTTATCATAATTTTAACTAATTTTGAAAGTTGTCAAGCCTGCTGTTGGAAATTTTTCAGACGGCCTCAACTTTGAATTTTGTCAATGTGGATAAACATTATTTTTTCACGCCAACCCGCTTGACAAAACGCCGAAATCGCGTAAAACCTTGCCCGACAAAGAAATTTAAGGCCATCTGAAAAATGACGCCGTTTGAAAAAAAATTCGCCCCCACCTGCTGGCTGTTTTGCACCGTTATCGACAATTACGGCGACATCGGCGTTTCTTGGCGCTTGGCACAATGTCTGCAACGCGAATTGGGCTGGCGCGTGTGTTTGTGGGTAGACGATACCGCCGCCCTGCGCCGCCTCTGCCCCGACTTGCCCGAACCACCCTGCATTTATGAACAAATCAGCATCAAAACCTGGCGTGAAGGCGCGGAGGCGCACGATATCACCGCTGCACCGCTGCCGCAGGTGGTGATTGAAACCTTCGCCTGCTCGCTGCCCGAATCGGTACACCACATCATGCAGCAAGCACGACCGTTGTGGCTCAACTGGGAATATCTGAGCGCAGAAACCAGCAACGAACGCCTGCACGCCCTGCCCTCGTTACAGGCCGACGGTTTGCAGAAATATTTTTGGTTTATGGGCTTCAGCGAACCAAGCGGCGGCCTGTTGCGCGAACAAGATTATGCCGAACGCAGCCGCTTCCAAACCGAAGCCCTGCGCACACAATTGCGGCTGCCCGAAAAAAACGCGCCCGAATGGCTGCTGTTCGGCTACGCAAGCCCGATATGGGCAAAATGGCTGCAGATGTGGCAACAGGCAGGCGAGCCGATTACGCTGCTGCTCGCCGGCCACCAAATCATCGACAGCTTGAAGGCCGATGCCGTCATCCCCGCCGATGTGCTGCAACACGACGGCGATGTGTTTCAGACGGCCTCGGTTCGTCTGATTAAAATTCCGTTTGTCGCCCAACACGATTTCGACCGTCTGCTCCATCTGGCTGACGGCTTGATTGTGCGCGGCGAAGACAGCTTTGTGCGCGCCCAATTGGCAGCCAAACCGTTTTTCTGGCACATCTATCCGCAAGACGAAATGGCACATCTCGACAAACTCGATGCCTTTTGGGAAAAAGCACATGATGTTTATCCCGACAGCATCCGCCACGCCCACCGGCTGCTCTCAAACGAGCTTAACGGCGGCCACACACTCGACAGCGCACAACGGCTGACCGCTTGGCAAACGCTGCAACAATATTTGCCCGCGTGGCAGCAGGCCGCATCGGCGTGGCAGCAAATCTTGGCCGCACAGCCTTCCGCAACGGAAAAACTAGCCAAATTCATACAAGATAAGCTAAAATAACGCGTTTATTTTTCGCTAAATATTTTTTGATTGGAAAACACGATGAAAACCGCACAAGAATTGCGCTCAGGCAACGTATTCATGGTCGGCAACGATCCGATGGTGGTACAAAAAACCGAATACATCAAAGGCGGCCGCAGCTCGGCCAAAGTGAGCATGAAACTGAAAAACCTGCTCACCGGCGCGGCCACCGAAAGTATTTACAAAGCCGATGACAAATTCGACGTTGTTGTGTTGGCACGCAAAAACTGCACCTACAGCTATTTTGCCGACCCGATGTATGTATTTATGGATGAAGAATTCAACCAATACGAAATCGAAGCCGAAAACATCGGCGACAACCTGAAATTCATCGTTGACGGCATGGAAGACGTGTGCGAAGTTACCTTCTACGAAGGCAATCCGATTTCTGTCGAGCTGCCCACCATCATCGTGCGCGAAGTGGAATACACCGAGCCTGCCGTTAAAGGCGACACCTCAGGCAAAGTGATGAAAACCGCCCGCTTGATCGGCGGCACCGAAATCCAAGTGATGTCTTACGTGGAAAACGGCGACCGCATCGAAATCGACACCCGCACCGGCGAATTCCGCAAACGCGCTTAATCGTTTGATTTTGAATTATCGAGGCCGTCTGAAAATTTTCAGACGGCCTTTTTTAATGCAAACGGCTTTATACAACACAATCTGTTCATTCAAAAATAAAGCACTTACTCGAAATAATTTCTGTCATTATGCTTAAATTACGCTATATTAACTGCTAACTGCGCCGGAATACGCCGCAACAGAGAAACCCAACCTTCTCTCACAACCTAATTCGCCGCAGAATAAATAAAAAACAATCATCAGGAGAAACATCATGGAGAAAATCTGGCTGTCGAGTTATCAGGAAGGCGTCAGCGCCGAAGTGGACGTGCGCCAATTCAGCTCAATCGTCGACGTTTTCCGACAAAGCACTGAAAACTATGCCGAACGCACTGCCTTTATCAATATGGGCAAAAGCATGAGCTTCCGCGAGCTGGCTGAAGCGGCCGGGCACTTCTCTTCTTTTCTGCAACACCATCTCAAACTCAAACGCGGCGACCGTGTCGCCATCATGATGCCCAACCTGCTGCAATACCCTGTCGCCCTGTTTGGCGCGTTGCAGGCAGGCATGACGGTGGTCAACGTCAATCCGCTCTACACCCCGCGCGAGCTGACCCATCAGCTCACCGACAGCGGCGCCACCACCATCGTGGTATTGGAAAATTTTGCCAACACGTTGGAGCTGGTCTTGCCGCGCACCCAAGTGCAGAATATCGTGGTGGCCAGCATCGGCGACATGCTCGGCGGCCTGAAAGGCATGCTGACCAATTTTGTGGTGCGCAAAATCAAAAAAATGGTGCCGCGCTATGAGCTTCCCGGCGCCATCCCCTTTAATCAGGCGCTGAGCATCGGCGCGGAAAAAGCTTTTACCCCGGTAGAAATCACGCTGGAAGATACCGCATTCCTCCAATACACCGGCGGCACCACCGGCGTGGCCAAAGGCGCAGAGCTCACCCACGGCAATATCTGCGCCAATGTGGTGCAGGCGAAAGAATGGATACGCCAGAGCCTCAGCCGCGACGGCGAAGTGGCCGTCAATGCGCTGCCGCTCTATCATATTTTCGCCCTCACCGTAAATCTGATGATTTTCATGGAGTTGGGTGCTACCAACCTGCTGATTACCAACCCGCGTGACCTGCCCGCACTGGTGAAAGACATGCAGAAAAACAAAGTATCGGTGTTTATCGGCGTCAATACCCTCTTCAACGCGCTGGTCAACAACGATGCCTTCAAAAACACCGATTTTTCCACTTGGAAGCTGGCGCTCGGCGGCGGCATGGCGGTGCAGAAAGTGGTGGCCGACAAATGGAAAAGCATCACCGGCCTGCCGATTATCGAAGCCTACGGCCTGACCGAAACCAGCCCCGGCGCGGTTATCAACCCGCTCAATATCAGCAGCTACACCGGCAGCATCGGCCTGCCGATTTCCAATACCGATGTTGAAATCCGCGACGACGAAGGCAAACAAGTGCCCATCGGCGAGCCGGGCGAATTGTGGGTGAAAGGCCCGCAAGTGATGAAAGGCTATTGGAACCGGCCTGATGAAACCGAAAAAGCCATCGACAGCAAAGGCTTTCTGGCCACCGGCGATGTGGCGGTGATGGATGAAAAAGGCTGGATTAAGCTGGTCGACCGCAAAAAAGACATGATTGTGGTGTCGGGTTTCAATGTTTATCCCAATGAGGTGGAAGACGTCATCGCCCAACACGCCAAAGTGCTTGAAGTGGCCTGTATAGGCGTTGACAGCGAAAAATCGGGCGAAGCGCTGAAGTTGTTTGTGGTGAAAAAAGACAGCAGCCTGTCTGAAAAAGAATTGATTGATTACGCCCGCAGCGAGCTCACCGGCTATAAAGTGCCGAAACTGATTGAATTCCGCGACGAGCTGCCCAAATCCAATGTGGGTAAAATTCTGCGTCGCGAGTTGCGTAATGAAGAAACTTCGAAAAATTAACCTCTTGTTTGCTGCAAAACATCAAGGCCGTCTGAAATCGTGAACTGTACCCAAAAAGTTGGACACCCCCTCCAACCCACTAAGGTACAGTTT
>CAYVIS010000055.1:0-10753 GCA_964451565.1 uncultured Neisseria sp. | reverse complement strand
ATCAGGACAAGGCGAACCCAACGCTGTACTGGTTCAATTTAATTCACTATACCTATTTATCAGGCCGTCTGAAAGGATGAGTGCGGTGCGGCTTCAGACGGCCTTTTGCAGCAAGGCGAAGCCTTCGTTCTTATTGCGCGGGCGCGCGCCCTGCCACAGCATCTGCCAGCCCTCGGGCGCGGCGCTGTCGCGCGGCTGCTGCACCAAGCGGTAGGTGCAGGCGGGGTTGTCGATGTGCAGCGGCAGCTTGCCGTATTGCGTCCAGGCAATGCGGGCGGTGGTGGCGTCGGCGGCCACGCTCACGCAGCTGCGGCCTTGTCGGATGTCGTCATGCCATTGCGGCGGCATGGCCTGCCGCATCTGCGCCACCACCGGCGCATGGCTTTTGGCGGCGTCGAGCCAAGGCAGAAACAGCGTCATCATCAGCGCCCAAGCCAGCGTGACGCCTGCTGCCCAGTTGGTGACGGCTTGGCGGCCGCGGATGTGTTTGCGGGTAATTGCCCACAGCCACACCGGGGTGAACAATACCGCCACCAACACCGGCATAATGCTGATGTCGGGCGTATAATAAGGGCTGAAATAGGCCGAACGTTCGGCCAGCTTGGCAGGCCAGCCATAGTTCATGGCGAAAAAGCCCAACCACAGAAACAGCGCCAGCAGCCCGAAAGCCATGATGCCGAACCAATTGATAAACGCCGCCGCGCCGCGCCGCAAACCGTCAAGCTGCGCCGCGCCGAGCAAGGTCAGCGGCGGCAGCAGCCACACCAGATTGTCTTGGAATTGTTGCGGGCTGAACGCCAGCAGCAGCGAGGTGGCGCCAATCCATGCCAGCGCCAACACGCCCCAGCGCGACTGCATCAGCTTCACCCGCGTGGCCGTCCAGATAGCCAGCGCCCAAGCGGGGAAGGCAAACCACAGCAGGTTTTTCAGGTAATAGCCCAATGAAAAGGCCGTCTGAAACGAGGCCGTGCCGCCGTATGCGCCAAACAGATGGCGCTGCTGCCATAAGCGGAACGCACCGGCATCGGTTTGATAGAGCGCAAACGGGTAGACCAGCATCAGCGGCACGGCTACGGCAAACGCGCCCACCAGCACGATATAGTAGCGTTTGAAACGCCATTGTCCGCTGAAGAGCAAACCGAGCGCGGTCAGCATCAGCACCGCAGGCAGCAAAAAGCCCGCCGCCACCGACAGCAGCGCCCAGCCGCCGCCCAGCAGCAGCGAGGCCATAATCACCCGTGTCTGCACCAAAGCAAAGCCATACAGACACATGGCCAGCGCGGCAAACACCACCGAGAGGCCGTTGAGAAAGTGCGCCATGGTAATCAGCCCGGCGCAACCGATTAAAATCAACACCACGCTGCGCCCCTGATGGCGGCCGAGGAAGCGGTAGCCCGCCATGCCGCTGCAGGTCAGGCCGATGGCGGTGAAAAATACGCTGGCAAAACGCGCGGCAGAATAAGCATCAGCCGCCCACGGTGACAACAGCCGCTGAAACAGCGCCGCCGCCCAGATATAAAACGGCGATACCGAAAAATCAGGCCGTCCGAACACATCAGGCAGCCAGACATGACCGCCGTTGCGGAACGACTCGACCGCCGTCAACACCGTCGGCTCGGCCGGGTTCCACAAGTCGTGCGAAAACACGCCCGGCCACAGCCAGGCAAATGCCAGCAGCAACAGCAGCCACGGCTTTTCATGGGTTTTGGTGAGGGTGCGCGATTCGGGCGGGGTATAGGTGAGCATGAAATGGATTTTGAATGACAGGCAGTCAGTTTAACAAATTCGCAGCGGCGGCGGGGCAGATTTTCAGACGGCCCGCCCAATAAAAAAGGCCGCCGAAGCAGCCTTTTCTAACAGCATCACGCTCAAAATCAACGTTTGAACATGTTGCCGAATTTTTGGTTGAACTTGTCCACACGGCCGGTGGTGTCGACGATTTTTTGCTGGCCGGTGTAAAACGGATGGCATTCAGAGCACACCTCGATAGAGAAAGCATCTTTTTCCATCGCAGATTGAGTGGTGAATTTGTTGCCGCAAGAACAAGTTACGGTGATTTCGTGGTAGTTGGGGTGAATACCTTGTTTCATGATGTTTCCTTTCAGTTAAGCGGGCACAGGGGTTTTACCTATGCTTCAAAAAGCCTTTTTGCAACAGGCAAGCTAGGAATTATAGCAAAATCTTGTTGTTTTAGCAAGGCTTATTGTGTCGCCATTGCGCGGGCGGGCCGAATGTGTGGCGCAAAACGGAAAGGCTTTTCGGGGCGAAAAACAGGGCGGCCATGCCTTTCAGACGGCTTCTTCGTGTTTAGGCCGTCTGAAAGGCGTGGCCGCCGTTGTCAAGCCATGGTGTTTAGCGGATAACGCCGCACAACATGCGCGCACCGCCGCCGCCGAGTGCGGCAGGCTCATCGCTGTAATTGTCGCCGCCGGCATGAATCATCAACGCGCGGCCATGCAGGTTGCTGATGTTTTTAAGCCGCGGCGCGACCACCGGCTGCACGCTGCCGTCGGCGGCTACTGCCAGCGCGGGTAGGTCACCCAAGTGGCCGCTGTCATCCCACGGGCCTTTGTGGGCGCCGGTTTTGCGCGGATCCCAATGGCCGCCCGCTGCCTGTCCGGCGGTCAGTTTGCCGTTGTTCATGGCCGGTTCGCAGCTGGGGGTTTCGTGGATGTGGAAGCCGTAAATGCCGGGCGCCAGGCCGTTTAATTGGGCGTTGAATACCGCTCCGTGCGCGCTTTGACTGATGCGAACTTCGCCTGCGGGGCGGTTGCCGTTGAGCACGTCAAGATGCGACATCGGCACGGTGATGGTGTGGATGGGGGCGGCATAAGCGCCTGCGGCGGCGCAACACAATAAAGCAGTCAGCAATTTTTTCATCTTGTCTTTCTCCTTTTTTGGGGTAATACAACAAAAAGAACGGCTGCAACGGACAGCGTCTGTTTACGGTAGCCCAATTTCGATTTGGCTGCAAGGCTGCTTGGGCTTGAACGGGCACGGTGGCGGGCAGATTTCGGGATATAGTGGATTAGATTTGAACCAGTACAGCGTTGGCTCGCCTTGCCGTACTAGTAGGTGTACTGTCTGCGGCTTCACTCAAAGAGAACGATTTACTAAGGTGCTGAAGCACCAAGTAAATCAGTCCCGCCTTGTCCTGATTCAAATCTAATCCACTATATTACCCATCCATATTGATGGTGGTGGACGTTTTGAGGCCGTCTGAACGCAAGAAAGCAGGCTGCGAAGCCTGCTTTCTTGACAAAGGCCGTCTGAAAATCAGCGCACGACCATCACTTGCAGCATGTTGGTGCTGCCGCTTTCGCGCATTTTCGAGCCGCTGGTGATGATGTATTGATCGCCGCTTTCCAATACTTTGCGCTCAACCAGCATGGTTTCCACTTCGTCTACGGCGGTGTCGTGGTCTTGGCTGGTGGCCAGCATAATCGGGCGTACGCCGCGATACATAGCCATGCGGCGTTGGGCGGAGATGCTGGGGGTGAGGGCGTAAATCGGCAGTTGGATGCTGTGGCGGCTGATTTGGAAGGCGGTGGAGCCGCTTTCGGTCAGCGCCACAATCGCGCGGGCGTTGATGGCGCGCGCCACGTGCACGGCGCCGCTGGATACGGCCAGATTGGTGCTCATCGGGGCGCTGATGTTGCTTTCGTCTACGCCGTTGAGCGAATCTTGTTCGGCTTCGGCGGCGGCGCAGATGACGGCCATTTGGCGCACGGTTTCAAACGGATAGGCGCCGACAGCGGTTTCGGCTGAACACATCACCGCATCGGTGCCGTCCAATACCGCGTTGGCCACGTCGCTTACTTCGGCGCGGGTGGGCACGGGGTTGGTAATCATGCTTTCCATCATTTGGGTGGCGGTGATGCTGAAGCGGCGCAGCTCGCGGGCGCGTTTAATCATGCGTTTTTGCAGCGCGGGCACGGCGGCATTGCCGACTTCGACGGCCAAGTCGCCGCGGGCAACCATGATGCCGTCTGAAGCTTTGATGATTTCGTCGAGGTTTTCAATGGCTTCTACGCGCTCGATTTTCGATACCAGGCCGGGGCGCACGGCGTCGCTGCCCTGCATTTCCTGCTCGACCAAATCGCGGGCGATTTTCAGGTCTTCGGCGGATTTGACGAAGCTGACGGCCAAGTAGTCGCAGCCGATGGCGATGGCGGTTTTGAGGTCGCGGAAGTCTTTTTCGGTGAGCGCACCGGCAGAGAGGCCGCCGCCTTGTTTGTTGATGCCTTTATTGGATTTAAGCTTGTGGCTGTTTTGCACGGTGGTGAGGATTTCGCTGCCGTTGACGCTGTCGACAATCAGCGTGAGCAGGCCGTCGTCGAGCAGCAGGATGTCGCCTGCTTTAACGTCGTTGGGCAGGTCGCGGTAGTCGAGGCCGACACGCTCGCGGCTGCCTTCGCCTTCGTGGGCGGCATCGAGCAGCAGTTTTTCACCGGCATTGAGTTCGACAAAGCCGCCCGCAAGCTTGCCGACGCGGATTTTCGGGCCTTGCAGGTCGGCCATGATGGCCACTTCGCGGCCTGCGCGTTTGGCGGCTTCACGCACGATGGTGGCATTTTCTTGGTGGAATTCGGCGGTGCCGTGGCTGAAGTTGAAGCGCACCACGTTGAGGCCGCCGACGCGGATCATGTCTTCCAGCAGCTCGACATTGTTGCTGCCCGGGCCTAAGGTGGCCACGATTTTGGTGTTGTGGCGGATGCGGGTTAAGTCGCGTTTGGTCGTGCTCATAGGGTTTCCTTTTTGCAGGGATTTAGGCAATTCAGGTGGAATTTTTAGTGTTTGAATTGTAACCTGAAACCATGATAATCAGTCGGAAAATTACAGTTTTTTATGATTTAAACCAAACTTCTGAATGCCGGTGTGGGTATGTGCGGAATGGCGGCAGCTGGGGATTTGTGGAAATAAACAATAAAAAAGAAGATGTTTTGTTGAAAAGCACAATGAGAAAGAATATGGTTGCTGTGTCACGCTGGTGTAATATTGTTTCAGACGGCCTGGGCGAAAGGCAGGCTGAGGCCGTCTGAACGTGTTGCAATATTTAACCCGATTGCTTGTGGTTGGCAGCCACGCGCATATAGTGTTGGGCGGAATACACCAAAAATGCTTTTTCTTCGTCGGTGAGCGCCCGCACCTGTTTTACCGGCGCGCCGACATATAAATAGCCGCTTTCCAGCCGTTTGCGCGGCGGCACCAAGCTGCAGGCGCCGATCATCACGTCGTTTTCGATGACCACGTCGTCCATGATGGTGCTGTTCATGCCCACCAGTACGCGGTCGCCGATGGTGCAGCCGTGCAGCATCACTTTGTGGCCGATGGTGACGTCTTCACCGATAACGAGCGGCGAGCCTTCGGGCTTGGCCTCGTTTTTGTGCGATACGTGCAGCATGCTCAAATCCTGCACATTGCTGCGCGCGCCGATGCGGATGCTGTTGACGTCGCCGCGAATCACGGCAAACGGCCACACCGACACCTGCTCGCCCAACACCACATCGCCAATCACCACGCAGACGGGGTCGATGTAACAACTCTCATCAATTTCAGGTGTGTGTTCCAGATAGGGGCGGATGTTCATCAGATTCTCCTTTGTTGTTTTCAGACGGCCTGACGGCGGGTACGTGCAGCATATAATACAAACAGGCCGTCTGAAAAGCCTTATATAGTGGATTAGATTTGAATCAGGACAAGGCGGGGAGCCGCAGACAGTACACCTAGTACGGCAAGGCGAGCCAACGCTGTACTGGTTCAAATCTAATCCACTATAATTCAATCATCGCCATTTCAAAGCCGCACCATGAACACCGTTGACCGCCTCGCCCGCCTGATTGCCTTCGACACCACCAGCCGCCATTCCAACCTCGCGCTGATACACGATTGCGCCGACTATCTCGAATCGCTCGGCCTCAAACCGTGGCTGGCGCACAATGCCGACCAAACCAAAGCCAATCTGTTTGCCACCATTCCCGCCGCCAACGGCAGCAGCGCGGGTGGCTTGATTTTGAGCGGCCACACCGATGTGGTGCCCACCGACGGCCAGCATTGGCACAGCAACCCTTATCGCGCCGACATCCGCAACGGCAAACTCTACGGCCGCGGCAGCGCCGACATGAAAGGCTTCATCGCCGCCGTGCTCGCCGCTGCGCCGGATATGGTGCAGGCCAAGCTCAAACGCCCGCTGCACATCGCGCTCTCTTATGACGAAGAAATCGGCTGCCTCGGCGCGCCGGTGATGATTGCCGAATTGCAACAGCGCGGCCTCACGCCTGAGCATTGCATCGTCGGCGAACCGACCTCGATGCGGATGGTGGTGGCGCACAAAGGCATCCATACCTTCCGCTGCGCCGTGCACGGCAAGGCCGCCCATTCCTCGCTCACCCCGCAAGGTGTGAACGCCATCGAATACGCGGCCAAGCTGATTGTGTTTATCAACGAATTGGCAGGCCGTCTGAAAAACCGTCACGACAACGACCCCGATTACGACGTGCCGTTTTCCACCCTGAGCGTGAACACCATCGGCGGCGGCATCGCGGCCAATATCGTGCCGCAGCTGTGCGAATTCGAATTCGATTACCGCAACCTGCCGCACATGAGCACCGCCGACATCATCGCGCCGATTGAAGCGCACATCCGCGAAGTGTTGCTGCCGCAGATGCAGGCGGTGGACGCGGCCTGCGGCATCGAGCTGCAAGCCGGTGCAGACGTACCCGCCATGCCCACCGCCGACGCGCAGTTGTTGCACGATTTGGTGGTGCAACTGGTGGAAGACAGCAGCCGCTTGAAAGTGGCTTATGCCACCGAAGGCGGCCAATTCCAGCAGGCCGGCATTGCCACAGTTATCTGCGGCCCCGGTAATATCGAGCAGGCGCACAAAGCGGATGAATTTGTCGAGCTGGCGCAACTGGCGCGTTGCGATGCGTTTTTGCAGAAGCTGATTGCCGCGCAGGCAGGGTGAGGCCGTCTGAAAGGCGTTATCTGATTGTTGTGCAAAATCTTGTACAAAATTGATTTGCACATGCTTTTGTTGGTACAATATGTTGTACAGAATTTTAACCAGGAGCCAAGATATGGAAGCGGTTGCCTATTCCCATTTCCGACAGCATTTAAAGCATTATATGAAACAGGTCAACGAAGACGCGGAGCCTTTGATTGTGACCGCCAAAGAGGTGGAAGACACGGTGGTGGTGCTTTCAAAACGGGATTACGACAGCATGCAGGAAACCTTGCGGATTATGTCGAACAAGTATCTGATGGAAAAGCTGCAACGCGGCGACGAGCAGTTTCAGGCAGGAGGCTTTCAAACGCACGAGTTGATTGAGGCGGATAAGCATGATTAAGGCTTGGTCGGACGATGCCTGGAACGACTACCTCTATTGGCTCGAACAGGGCAATAAAGCCACCATCAAGAAAATCAACCGTTTAATTCGGGAAATCGAGCGCAATCCTTTTGAAGGCATCGGTAAACCCGAGCCGCTCAAGCATGAGCTGTCGGGCAAATGGTCGCGCCGCATCACCGATGAACACCGATTGATTTACCGCGTGGATGAAACAACGATTTATCTCTATTCCTGTAAAGATCATTATTAACGCTGTACTATTTTTAATTTAAAAGACTATAAAAAAGCCGTCTGAAAGCAGAATCACTGTTCAGACGGCCTTGTTTTATGGATTCAAACTCAATCGAAAATATCGCGCACTTTGTCGAAGAACGACTTCTGACGCGGCGTTTGCGAGCGGTCGAGGCCGGTGGCGATTTTTTCAAACTCTTCCAGCAGCTCTTTCTGACGGTCGGTCAGGTTAATCGGCGTTTCGACAACCACATGGCAATACAAATCGCCGACGGCGCTGGAGCGCAGCGATTTGATGCCTTTGCCTTTCACGCGCATGCGGCGACCGGTTTGGGTTTCTTTGGGGATGCTCAGCTTAACTTTGCCGTCGAGCGTGGGCACTTCCACATCGCCGCCGAGCGCGGCCACGGTGAAGCTGATAGGCAGCTCGCAATGCAAATCGAGGCCGTTGCGCTCGAAGGTTTTGTGTTCTTTAACGTGCACCACCACATACAAATCGCCTGCGGGCGCGCCGTGTTGGCCGGGTTCGCCTTCGCCGGAGAGACGGATGCGTTGGCCGTCGTCGATGCCAGCGGGGATGTTGACTTCAACGGTTTTGCTGGTTTTCACGCGGCCTTCGCCACGGCATTTGACGCAGGGATCTTTGATTTCTTTGCCGCTGCCGTGACAGGCGGGGCAGGTTTGCTGCATCTGGAAAATGGCTTGGCGCACATGAATCGTGCCCGCGCCGCGACAGGTGGAGCAGGTGCTGGCCGAGGTGCCGGGTTTGGCGCCGGAGCCGTGGCAGACGTCGCATTCTTCATAAGTGGGGATGGTGATGCGCTTTTTGATGCCTTTGGCGGCTTCTTCCAGCGAGATTTCCACGCCGTATTGCAGGTCAGCACCTTGGTAATTGGGCTGACGTCCGCCGCCTGCCGCGCCGCCGAACATCTGGCTGAAAATGTCGCCGAAATCGAAGCCTTGCGCGCCGCCGCCGAAGCCGCCAAAACCGCCGCCCGCACCCATATTGGGATCGACACCGGCGTGGCCGAATTGGTCGTAGGCGCTGCGTTTCTGTTTGTCAGACAAGATGTCGTAAGCCTGCTGAACTTCTTTGAATTTGGCCTCGGCTTCGGCATTGTCGGGGTTGCGGTCGGGATGGTATTTCATCGCCAGTTTGCGGTAGGCTTTTTTGATTTCTTCGTCGCTGGCGCTGCGGGCAACGCCCAGGGTTTCGTAAAAATCTTTGTTGCTCATGTCGGTATGTGGATTTTGGGTTATTCAAGTTGCTGCCGAAGATGTGGGCAACGGGGGAAAACTCAAGTGCCCGGGCTGAGATTTGTGCAATTGCGTTCAGACGGCCTGGGTATTTTGAAAAGGCCGTCTGAAAATAAAAGGTGCATCGGGCGGGAATAGGGTCAAACATCTGATGCGCTTGGCGGTTCGGCGCTTTGGCCGGCGGTGTGCCATTGTTGCAGCAGGCGCAGCAAGGCATCGGGCTGAACGTGGCCGCATTCGATGGCGCGTTGTAGCCAGCGGCAGGCGCTTTCGGTGTTTTGGGGGACGCCGTGGCCGTGGTAATAGAGGCAGGCGAGGTTGTATTGCGCCATCGGGTCGCCTTGCTCTGCGGCTTGGGCAAAGTAGCGGGCGGCGGTAGCGGGGTCGGGTGCGCAGCCTTGGCCGCTGTAAGCCATCATGCCCAGGTTGGTGAGGGCTTTGCCGTGGCCTTGCCGGGCGGCTTCCTGATACAGCGTGCGTGCGGCGGCGTAATCTTGTGGCCGGTTCAGGCCGTAATGGCTGGCAAAGGCCGCCTGGTAATCTTGTTCGGCTTTTTGTTGCATCAGCGCGTTTTGCTGGGCGTGTGCGTAATCGTTTTGCCGGTTGAGGGCGCTGTCGGCCAGCAGTTTCTGATGAGCGGCGGCGCTGCCGAGTGCGGCGGCGCGTTGGTAATAAATGCGGGCGCTGTCTGCATCGGCGGGCATGCCCAGCCCGTAGCGGTGGATGTCGCCCAACAGGCGCAGCGCTTCGGCATGCTGGTGTCGTGCGGCGGTTTCGGCATGATGGCGGGCTAGGGCGTATTGGCGCTCGACATGTTGGCCGAGCAGGTAGATTTGCGCCAGGGCGGCATGGGCGTTGCTGTCGTGCTGTGCGGCGGCTTTCTGAAACCAGACCAAGGCTTCGTTGCTGCCTTGTTGCAGCAAGATTTCGGCCAGCGCGGTTTGGGCTTCTGTGATGTCTTTTTCTGCGGCAATGCGCAGATGGTGGGCGGCCTGGTCTAAATCCGGGGCAACGGCCTGGCCGTAGCGGTATTGGTTGCCGAGCTGCCAATGGGCGCCGGCCAAGCCTTGGACTGCCGCCTGCCGGTAGAGTGCGTGGGCGCGGGGAAGGTCGGGCGTGGCGGCGGTTTGGTAATATTGGGCGAGGTGGTATTGCGCTTCGGGGTGGCCTTGGGCGGCGGCCTGTTTGGTCCAATGCAGGGCGGCCGGATGGTGATGGTCGTTGTAGTGGCGCATCAGGCGGACTTGGGCGGGCAGAAAGCCTTGTTGGGCCAGCTGTGTGTATTCGGCCAGCAGGCTGCTTACCGGCTCACCTTTGTGCTCGCGCAATTGCAGCAGGTTGTGGCGGGCATAGGGGTGGTCGGCAGCGGCAGCTTTCTGCAGCCAGCCTTCGGCAGCCGTGTAATCAACCACGGTGCCGTGGCCGTGGAAATAGCAACCGGCCAATTGGAAGGCGGCTTCGGTATGACCTTTGCCTGCGGCTTGAGCAAGTAGCGGTAAAGCGGCCGTATAGTCGGGCGGTGTGGCGGCGAGCAGGGCTTGCGCTTGCTGAAAGAGAGTTTGGGCAGAGTGTTTCGGCATGGGAAAGGAGCAGACGTTTGTTTTAATCATTATACTGCAGATATGCCGGTTGGGCAGAAAATGAAATCAGGCCGTCTGAAATGTTCAGACGGCCTGGTTGTTAATCAAATTCGGGGAAGTTAACCCTGCTGTAAAAGCTGCCGTTAATCTGGGTCACGTTCACATGATACATGCGGTAGGCATGAAACAGCTCAGCATCGGGTTTGGCGGGATTTTTCCAGAAATCGGCCAGCTTGGCCTGATCGGTGATGCCGGGGATATCGTAGTGGGCACGGCCGATTACTTTGACGGGCATATTGTGAATCAGCGCGGAGAGGCCGCTGGTGCTGTTGAGCG
>CAYVIS010000054.1:0-10889 GCA_964451565.1 uncultured Neisseria sp. | reverse complement strand
TAAACATCAAAATATCGGCGGTCATCAGAATCGGATAGCTGTATAAGCCCATTTCGATTTGGTGGTCTTGGTCTTCTTGGCCGTTGTTAAGGTTATCCTGCACAGCGGCTTTGTAGGCATGGGCGCGGTTCATCAGGCCTTTAGCGGTGATGCAGGTGAGAATCCAGTTTAATTCCATGATTTCGGGAATGTCGCTCTGGCGGTAAAACGTGGTGCGCTCGGGGTCGAGGCCGCAAGCCAGCCAGGTGGCGGCCACGGCTTGGGTGGATTCGTGAATCATGGCCGGGTCGTGGCATTTGATGATGCCGTGGTAATCGGCCAAAAATAAAAACGACTCGGTGTCGGGCGCTTTCGATGCCGCGATGGCCGGACGGATGGCGCCGACATAATTGCCCAAATGCGGAATCCCGGTGGTGGTCACGCCGGTTAAAACACGTTTTTTACTCATTATTCTCTTCCTGCTGATTCAAAAGGCCGTCTGAAAGCGGCAGCCCGCCAAACCGTGATTATACATCAAAGCCGCCGCTTCATCCCGCTTTCAGACGGCCTCGGTGCCTGCCGCGCGCCGCTTCCCACTCCAATTTTTTCCACAGGTATATTTAAATTAATTCACATAATATTCATATAGATAAGTTAAAAATATTACCAAGCAACAGCAATTTCCACCGCCAAGCCTTGACTTACCCACAGGCAACCCAATATAGGCGCTATCCAACAATAAACCTCAAAAGGAAACCCGATGAGATTCGACAAATTAACCGCCAAATTCCAGCAAGCCCTGCAAAGCGGCCAAAGCCTGGCCTTGGCACAAGACTGCGGCTATCTCGAAGCCGGCCACGTTTTGAAAGCCCTGCTCGACGACCAAAACAGCGGCATGTCTGCCCTGGTGGTGAAAGCGGGCGGCAACGTGGCGCAAATCAAACGCGAGCTGCAACAACTGCTCGACAGCCTGCCCAAAGTGTCCGGCCAAGGCGGCGAAATCCTGCCGAGCCGCGAGCTGCAAAATGCGCTCAATTTAATGGACAAAGCCGCCACCAAACGCGGTGACGCCTACATCGCCAGCGAATTGTTTCTGCTCGGCCTGATTCAGGAAAACGGCGCTACTGGCAAGATTTTGAAAAGCAACGGCGTCACCGAAAAACAACTCAATGCCGCCATTGATGAAGTGCGCGGCGGCGAAACCGTCAACGACCCCAACGCCGAAGACCAGCGCGAAGCCTTAAGCAAATACACCACCGACCTCACCGAACGCGCCCGCGAAGGCAAGCTCGACCCCGTTATCGGCCGCGACGACGAAATCCGCCGCGCCATTCAAGTGTTGCAACGCCGCACCAAAAACAACCCCGTGTTAATCGGTGAACCCGGTGTGGGTAAAACCGCCATTGTCGAAGGCTTGGCGCAACGCATCGTCGATGGCGAAGTGCCCGAAAGCCTGCGCAACAAGCGCCTGCTGGTGCTTGATTTGGCCGCGCTGATTGCCGGTGCCAAATATCGCGGCGAATTTGAAGAACGCCTCAAAGCCGTGCTCAACGATTTGGCCAAAGACGACGGCAACACACTGATTTTCATCGACGAAATCCACACGCTTGTCGGCGCAGGCAAAGCCGACGGCGCGATGGACGCAGGCAATATGCTCAAACCGGCTTTGGCGCGCGGCGAGCTGCACTGCATCGGCGCCACCACGCTCGACGAATACCGCCAATACATCGAAAAAGACGCTGCCTTGGAGCGCCGCTTCCAAAAAGTGTTGGTCGATGAGCCGAGCGTGGAAGACACCATCGCCATTTTACGCGGCCTGCAGGAGCGCTACGAAATCCACCACGGCATCGACATCACCGACCCTGCAATTGTGGCCGCCGCCGAATTGAGCGACCGCTACATCACCGACCGCTTCCTGCCCGATAAAGCTATTGATTTGATTGACGAAGCCGCCAGCCGCATCAAAATGGAGCTCGACAGCAAACCCGAACAGATGGACAAGCTCGACCGCCGCATCATCCAACTGCGCATGGAAAAAATGCACGTGGAAAAAGAAAGCGACGATGCCAGCAAAAAACGTTTGGAGCTGATTGACGAAGAAATCGCCGGTCTGCAAAAAGAATACGCCGATTTGGATGAAATCTGGAAAGCCGAAAAAGCCTCGTCTTCCGGCACCGCCGACATCAAAAAACAAATCGACGACATCAAAGTGAAAATCGAGCAGGCCAAACGCCAAGGCGATTTCGCCCGCGCTTCCGAATTGGAATACGGCGAATTGCCCAAGCTCGGCCAGCAGCTCGAAGCTGCCGAAAAAAGCGGCGACAAAAAGCAGGCCAACAAATTGTTCCGCACCGAAGTGGGCGCAGACGAAGTGGCCGAAATCGTGTCGCGCATGACCGGCATTCCCGTGAGCAAAATGATGGAAGGCGAACGCGAAAAACTGCTGAAAATGGAAGACGTGTTGCACCAACGCGTGGTCGGCCAAGACGAAGCCGTGCGCGCCGTGTCCGACGCCATCCGCCGCAGCCGCTCCGGCCTCGCCGACCCCAACAAGCCCTACGGCAGCTTCCTCTTCCTCGGCCCCACCGGCGTGGGCAAAACCGAATTGTGCAAAACGCTGGCCGGTTTCCTGTTTGACAGCGAAGAGCATTTAATCCGCATCGATATGTCGGAATACATGGAAAAACACAGCGTTGCCCGTCTGATCGGCGCGCCGCCGGGCTATGTCGGCTATGAAGAGGGCGGTTATCTTACCGAGCAGGTTCGCCGCAAGCCTTACAGCGTGATTTTGCTCGATGAAGTGGAAAAAGCCCACCCTGATGTGTTTAACATTTTGTTGCAAGTGCTCGACGACGGCCGCCTCACCGACGGCCAAGGGCGCACGGTTGATTTTAAAAACACTGTGATTGTGATGACGTCCAACATTGGCAGCCAGCACATCCAGCAAATGGGGACTCAGGATTACGATGCGCTCAAAGCCGTGGTGATGGAAGATGTGAAAGCGCATTTCCGCCCCGAGCTGATCAATCGCATTGATGAGGTGGTGGTGTTCCACGGTTTGGATCAGGCCAATATCCGCAGCATCGCCAAAATCCAGCTGCGCAGCCTGGAAAAACGCCTCGCCGCCATGAACCTGCACCTGCACATCGACGATGCCGCGCTGGATGCCATCGCCGCCGCAGGCTTCGACCCAGTATACGGCGCGCGCCCGCTCAAACGCGCGATTCAGGCCGAAATCGAAAACCCGCTCGCCAAAGCGCTGCTCGAAGGCCGTTACGCACCCGAAAGCACCATCAGCGTGCAGGCGGATAACGGCAGATTGGTATTTAACCGTTTGATTTAACTGCAATGTAAGCAAAGGCCGTCTGAAAGATTTTATCTTTCAGACGGCCTTATTCGTTATTGAATAACCGATATCAGCGCTTTTCCTGTCTGCGAATCAGGTAGACGCCCAGTAGGCCGAACAGCAGCGTCGGTAACACGGCGGCGATAAACGGCGGCACGCCGTAAAGCTGGCTGGTGAAACCGAACAGGCGGCTGGCGAAATGGAAGGCGAGGCCGAGGCAGATGCCGAAAAACAACTTCAAGCCCATATTGCCGTGGCGGGTGGACTGCGGCGTGAAGGCCAGCGCCACCAGCGCCATAATCATCGCTGCCAAGGGATACATCAGCTTGCGCCACCAAGCGATTTCATACAGACGGGTTTGCTGTTGGTTGGCGTTGAGATGGCTGATGTAGGTGGTGAGCGCCGACACCGACATCTGCTCCGGATTCACCAGCAACACGTCGAGCAGGTTGCGCTTCAGGCCGATGTTCCATTGCTTTTCGGCGTGAAATTCGGTGTGCACTTGGCTGACGTCGATTTGGCCGTCCCGCCCTTGCTGCTCGCCGATAAACAGGCTGCTGCGCAGATTGTGCAGACGCCAATTGTTGTTTTCATCAATGATTGCCGATTCGGCTTCGCTCGCTTCCGCCAGCTGCAGCGCTTCGTTGTGCCGCCACACTTTGATGCCGAGCAGGGTGTGGTCGGGCAGCATTTCGCGCACGTTGATGATGTTGTAGCCTTCTTTCAGCCACAGGCCTTGGCTGCCGGTGCTGATTTTGCCGCTGATGGCGCTGGCTTTGAGGTTTTCTGCGCGCTGGCTCAAGGAAGGCGCAATCCATTCGCCGAGCAGGGTAGTGGCGAGGGCGAAAATAAAACCGTATTGCAGCAACGTGACAATCAGCTTTTTGGTGCTCATGCCACTGGTTTTCATCACCGTCAATTCGCTGCCTGCCGCCAGCTGGCTCAAGGCGACGAGGCCGCCGATGAGCACGGCCAGCGGCATCAGTTCGTAAGCATGCGCAGGCACCTGCATCAACACATACTGCATCATTTTGAAGCCGGTGTAGCTGCCTTCGCCGACATCGCCGATTTCGCTGACAATGTCGAAAAAGCTGTATAAGGCCAGCAACGCCAGCAGGGTGTAAAACGCCATCACGGCCAAGCGGCGGATTAAGTAGCGGCTCAACAAATTCATTTCACACCGCCTTTCATGCTGTTTTTCAATGCCTGCCAAAACGGCTGCGCGGGCATGCTGCGCACCCGCAGCAATATCACGGCCACCGCAATCATCAGGATGTGCATCGGCAGCGTGCCGAGCCAGAAATTGAGTTTGCCGTCTTCCACCGCGTTGCGCAGGAAGGTGAGGCCGTTTTGGTAAATCAGATAGAGGCCGATGGCAATCAGAATATTGTAGGTGTGGCCGGTGCGCGGATTGAAATAGGAAAGCGGTACGGCCAAAATGCTCAAGATCAACACGCTCAAGGGCAGCGACAAGCGCCACATCAATTCGGCCTGATGCTGCGGGTTGCTGCTGCCAAACAGCTGCGCGGTGGGGATGGTACGGCGGTGCGAAACCGGGTCGACGATTTTCGGCGTGGTGCTGATAATCAGGCTGAGGTTTTGAAACGACACTTGGTTGTAGTCGGCCTGGCCGGGCGTGCCGCTGTAGCGGTAGCCCTGTTTCAATTCGAGCGTGCGCTTATTGTCTTTCAATTCAAACGTGCCTTCTTTGGCGAACACGATGTTGTCGTTGCCTTTATCGTCTTGCTCGCGCAGAAACAGGTTTTTCATAATGCCCGATTCGGTATCGAAAGTTTCCACAAAATACACGCGGCCACGGCTTTTGCCCAAAGCGCGGAATTCGCCCGCTTCCACCAACGACAATTCCTGCTTCTGCTTGAGGATTTCGGCATATTCGCGGCTGCGCAATTCCGCCCACGGCATTACCCACAGCTGCATCACCGCGACCAATACGGCAAACGGCACGGCAAACTGCAACACAGGCCGCACCCACTGCTTGAGCGCCAGCCCGCACGAGAGCCACACCGACATTTCGCTGTCGCGCCAATAGCGGGTGAGCGCGGTCAACGTGCTGATGTAGGCGGTGAGCACCAGCAAAAGCGGCGTCATGCCGATGGTCCAGAAGCCTACCAGTGCGGCCACCGCATCAATGGCGACACGCCCGTCGGCGGCGCGGCCGAGCAGGTTGATGGCCTGCGTGGAGACCAGAATCGCCAGCAGCACCACAAAAATGCCCACCGCCATTGCCGAGAGCTCTTTAATAAAATTACGTTGATATATCATAAATTCGCCGATTGCCTGCGCGCATGGGTTTCAGACGGCCTGAATTGGAGTACAATCCAAGCGCCCGGACGGATTTTATAGTGAATTAAATTTGAATCAATACAGCGTTGGTTCGCCTTGCCGTACTAAGTGTACTGTCTGCGGCTCTCCGCCTTGTATTGATTCAAATTTAATCCACTATGATACCGATTCAAAACGATGCCGCATATTGTCGGCCTGATGTTTTGAAGCGGTTTCAGACGGCCTCTGCACCCGGTTGGCCGGGCCGTCTGAAAGATTGTTTCACTTAACCGGTATTACCAGGAGAATGAACGTGGAATTTAGCACAAAAGCCGAAAAATTGCAGCCAAACCAAGCAGGCGCACGCCTGTATGTGTGCAGCGAGGCGCATCCTTGCAGCCAGCACAGCAACGACGAAACCGCCAAACTCTTGTGCGCGGCGCTGGAAGACGGCCAAAGTTTTGCCGAAACCAAAGTGGTGAAAGACGGCGCATTGCAGGCCGTGGCGGTGGTGCGCGTGAAAGACGAAGAGCGTGCCACGTTGGCCAAAGCCGCACAAGAAGCCGCCGCGTGGGCGCAAAAGCAAGAAAATGTAAATGTGTGCCTCGAAGCCTTTGACGACATCGAAGCCCCGCGCGTGGCCGAAGTGTTTGCCGTGGCGTTTGGCGAAGCGGTATACCGTTTCGAGCGCTATAAAAAAGAAGCCAAGCCCGCCAAGCTGCAAGCCGCCGCGTTTTATCACGCCGAACACAGCGACCTTGTTCAGACGGCCTTGAATGCGGCCGAAGCGCAAATCCACGGCATGAACATCGCCAAAGATTTGGGCAACGCCGCCCCCAACGAATGCACCCCCGAATTTCTGGCCGACACCGCCAAAGCCGAGGCCGAAAAGCTTGGCGCGCAAGCCAAAATTCTCGGCAAAGACTACATCAAAGCCAATATGGGTTCGTTTTGGTCGGTGGCCAAAGGCAGCAAACAAAAACCCTATTTGGTTGAGCTAAGCCATTTCGGTGCCGCCGACAAAAACGAAGCTCCTATCGTATTGGTGGGCAAAGGCATCACCTTCGATACCGGCGGCATCTCGCTCAAACCCGGCCTCAATATGGACGAAATGAAGTTTGACATGTGTGGCGCAGCCAGCGTTATCGGCACTTTCTGCGCTGCCGTGAAGCTGAATCTGCCCATCAACTTGATTGCCGTCGTGCCTACCTGCGAAAACATGCCTTCAGGCAGCGCCAACAAACCCGGCGACGTGGTGACCAGCATGAAAGGCCTCACCATCGAAGTGCTCAATACCGATGCCGAAGGCCGCTTGATTTTGTGCGACGCGCTCACCTATGCCGAACAGTTCAAACCCCGCGCCGTGATTGACGTCGCCACCCTCACCGGTGCCTGCATCATGGCGCTCGGTCATGATGTGAGCGGTCTGATGGGCAACAATCAGGCATTGGTCGACAGCCTGCTGGCCGCCTCGTTGGAAGTCAACGACAAAGCCTGGCAGCTGCCGCTGTTTGACAGCTATAAAGAGCAGCTCAAATCTAACTTCGCCGACATCCCGAATATCGGCACGCCCGGCGCAGGCACCATCACCGCCGCCACTTTCTTATCCTATTTCACCGAAGATTACCCGTGGGCACACCTCGACATCGCAGGCACGGCTTGGAAATCGGGCAAAGAAAAAGGCGCTACCGGCCGTCCGGTACCTTTGCTACTCAACTATCTGCGCAATATCGGGTAAAACATGAGGCTTTAGAAAAGCAGGCTGCGGCCTGCTTTTTTGCGTCGGTTTGTCGTTGATAAAACCGTCATTAAAGGTGTTTTGATATCGTTGTATAGTGGATTAGATTTGAATCAAGACAAGGCGGGGAGCCGCAGACAGTATACCTAGTACGGCAAGGCGAGCCAACGCTGTATTGATTCAAATCTAATCCACTATAAAAATCATCAAACCCGCCATGAGCCCCAACCGAATAGCGGAGCTGATGACGGGTTTGCAGGTTTCAGACGGCCTTGAATGTGTATCAGGCATTTGGCTGGGGAGTAGGAAATCTGCTTACTTTTTATTCGCCAGCCACAACGCCGCATATTTGTTGAATGCCGATTGCGCCGACAACACCGACAGCAGCAGCCCGTGCTTGCCGTCGCGGAAACCGGCTTTGAGCAGATACATTTTCACAAAGCTGCTGATGCCGTGCAAAATGGCTTGGCCTAGTGAGGCGGTTTTGCCTTCTGCCAGCCGCTGTTCCGCCCAAATATTGCTATAGAGATTTTGCTTGTTGAGAAACTGTTCCAACGTCGCGTAAGTGTAATGCAGCGCATCGCCTTGCAGTTTTTTCACTTCGGTTGCCGCGTTCAACAACACTTTTTCATGCACCAAATCATCGCTGTAGCGCGCATGAGCGATCGGATACAGGCGCACCACCCAGTCGGGATACCAGCCGCAATGGCGGATAAATGCGCCGAATGTGTTGCTCAGGCGGTTGAATTCAAATGCAGTTTTGCCGTCGGCAGGCGTGGTGTGCAAGGCCGTCTGAATGCTGTGGCGCAGCTCGGGCGTGAGGCGTTCGTCGGCATCGAGCCACAACACCCAGTCGGTGTCGATATACGGATGGGCGCGGTTGCGCTGCGGGCCGAAGCCAGGCCAGTCGGCATGCACATGAAATGCCGCGCCGTAACGCGCGGCTATTTCGGCGGTAGCATCGGTGCTGCCGGAGTCGATAATCACGATTTTGTCGGTCAGCCCGTCTAGGCTTTGCAGGCAGGCATCGAGGTTGACGGCTTCGTTTTTGGTAATCAGGGCAACGGTAAGATTGGTGAGTGCAGTCATGGTATTTGAGGCCGTCTGAAAGGTTTCAGACGGCCTTTGATGGATTAAGTTTTAAGGAAGCTGTTTGATGGATTCGGCCATTTCGTTAAACAGCTTGTTGGCGTTGACTTCGGTAACCCAATGCACGTTGGCGGGTTTGCCGGTGGTGCCCCACCAATCGACCACACACGCGCCCATGGTCAGCTCGCTTTGGGTTTCGACATCGACATGACAGTCGCGGCCGCTGAAAAATTCGGGGAAGGCAGCGTAAGTGATGGCGCAGGGGTCGTGCAAGGGGCCGCCTTCAAGGCCGAATTTCTGGGTGTCGAAGCGCTCGTAGCTTTGCAGAATGCCGGCCAAACGCGGGCCGTTGACGTTGCCCTGTTTGCGCAACACATCCATGCGCGGTGTGGTAATCACCGCTTTATGGGTGACATCGAGCGGCAGAATGGTAATCGGCACGCCGCTTTGCAATACGATTTGCGCGGCATGCGGGTCGACATAAAAATTGAATTCGGCTGCCGGGGTGATGTTGCCTGCTTCAAAATAATTACCGCCCATCAGCACGATATTCTTAATCGCACGACCAATATCGGGGGCGAGGCTGAGCGCTTGGGCGATGTTGGTCAACGGGCCGATGGGGCAGATGGTGATGCTGGCATCGTCGGCTTTGCGTAAGGTGTCGATGAGATAGGGCACGGCGTGCACCGGCTGCAAAGGGCATACCGGATCGTGAAGTTCCACGCCGTCGAGACCGGTTTTGCCGTGCACTTCTTCGGCGGTAGTCAGGTTGCGCAGCAAGGGTTTGGATGCGCCGGCATACACGGGGAAATCTTTCTGCCCCGCCCAATCGCAGATGATGCGGGCGTTGGTGGCGGTTTGGTGCAGGCTGACATTGCCTGCCACCACGGTCAGCGCCATAAAGTCAATCAGGCCGCGTTTGGCGAGGCCGTGTGCCATCAGAATGGCGGCGGCATCGTCTTGGCCGGGGTCGGTGTCGATAATCAGACGGATTTTTTCAGACATATTGATTTCCTATGGCAAAGTTTTATCTGTGAAGCAAACACCGTTAAGGTAAACACCGCTTTTATGCGAACAGGCATTTTGCGCCTGATGATTGACCAAGGTGTAAAATAGAAGTGTAACCCAGCCGATACAACGGTACAATACGGCTTTGCTTTTCAGACGGCCTTTTTCCATGCAGTTGATATTGGCGCCCATGCAGGGGCTCACCGACGCGCCGATGCGCGATTTGCTGACCCGCATCGGCGGTTTTGACGAATGCGTGAGCGAATTTGTGCGCATCACCCACACCGTACATTCACGCCAAACCTGGCTCAAATACGCGCCCGAAATCGCCAACGGCAACCACACCGTTGCGGACGTGCCGTGCGTGGTGCAGCTGTTGGGCAGCGATGCCGACAATATGGCGGTGAACGCGCTGGAAGCGGTGCGCTTCGGTGCCGATAAAATCGACCTCAATTTCGGCTGCCCCGCGCCGACGGTCAACAAACATCAGGGCGGGGCGGTGTTGCTGAAAGAGCCTGAACGGGTGTTTCACATTGTGAAAACGTTGCGTGCGGCGTTGCCCGAACACATTCCGCTTACCGGTAAAATGCGCCTCGGTTTTGAAGACAAATCGCTGGCACTGGAAAACGCCTGCGCCATCGCCGAAGGCGGCGCTTGCGCGCTCACCGTACACGCACGCACCAAAGTGGAAGGCTACGAGCCGCCCGCGCATTGGGTGTGGGTGCGCAAAATCCGTGATGCAGTGGCGATTCCGGTCACGGCCAACGGCGATGTATTCACGCTCGATGATTATCTCGGCATCAAACGCGAGAGCGGCTGCGACAGCGTCATGCTCGGGCGCGGTGCGGTGATGCGGCCGGATTTGGCGCGGCAGATTAAGCAATACGAGCGCGGCGAAGCAGTGGATGCGGCGGATTTTGCCGAAGTGATGGGTTGGATTCGGCTGTTTTTCGATTTGTGTTTGGAAAAAGAAGCGCAAAACAAATATCCGGTGGCGCGTTTGAAACAATGGCTGGGGATGCTGAAAAAAGTGTATCCCGAAGCGCATACATTATTTGAAGCGGTGCGAACCATTAAAGAAGCGGATGAAGTGAAGCGGGCGCTTGATGAGAGCCGCTTTAATTCGGCGTAGCAACTTGTTTCAGACGGCCTTTTTGTATTAACATAGGCCGTCTGAATAATACTGATTATTAGAAAGTAAAAGGGTCGGCAGATGAGCGAGATTGAAAAAACCGAACAAATTTCCCCCAGCGTCAAAGCCGCGATTTTGTCGGAGGCGCTGCCTTATATCCGCCGCTTTTCCGGCTCCACCATCGTGATTAAATATGGCGGCAATGCCATGACCGAGCCGCATTTGAAAGACGGCTTTGCCAAAGACGTGGTGCTTTTGAAACTGGTGGGCATCAATCCGGTGATTGTGCACGGCGGTGGCCCGCAGATTAACGA
>CAYVIS010000053.1:5800-11101 GCA_964451565.1 uncultured Neisseria sp. | reverse complement strand
CATCGAGGCTTTGTTCGAGCCGGCGGCGGTTGGCGTTTTGGGGCAACACTTTGGAAATAATATATAAGCTTTCCCGCTCATACGGTGCTGCCGCTTCGCCGACCAGATTTTCGGAACGGCCGCTGCCGTACATTTCGGCGGTGTCGATAATGGAAATGCCGTGTTCGATGCCGTAGCGCAAGGCAGCGATTTCTTCGGCGCGTTGCGCGCTGCTGTCGCCCAAGTGCCATGTGCCCATACCTAATTTTCCGTGTTGCAATAATGTATGTGTTGCCATGTTTCGCTCCTGGTTGAAATGTGGAAGATAGAGTGGATTAGGTTGAACCCATACAGCGTTGGCTCGCCTTGTCTTGATTCAACCTAATCCACTATATGCTGTGATTGTAGCACTTGTCGGTTTGAATAGCCGTCTGAAAGCTTTCAGACGGCCTTTCTATTCCCTCCGCCCTTTTCCGCCTCCACCCTACTCGCCGACGCATAAATCCCGTAAAATAAGCCATTCTTCTTTCAGACGGCCTTATCCCATGCTCAGCTACCGCCACGCGTTTCATGCAGGCAATCATGCCGATATGCTCAAGCATTTTGTGCTTTACCTCACCCTTGATTATTTCAACCGCAAAGACAAACCTTATTGGTATATCGATACCCACAGCGGCGCGGGTTTGTATGATTTAAGCGGCGAGCAGGCGCAGAAGGTGGGGGAATACCGTCAGGGCATCGAGCGCTTGCAGCAGGCGGCACAACTGCCTGAGTCGGTGCAGGATTTTTTAGGCCGTCTGAACGCTATTCTGCCGCAGCCGAATCTTTATTGCGGCTCGCCGTGGCTGGCGCAGGCGCTGCTGCGGCCGGGCGACAAGCTGCGTTTGTTTGAGCTGCACCCGACCGACTTTCAGCATTTGCAAAACAATATGCAGGAAGCGCGCTTGGGGCGCCGCGGCCAAGTGGTGCAAGGCGATGGTTATCAGGGTTTGATTGCGCTGCTGCCGCCGCCAACCCGCCGCGCGGTGGTGTTGATTGACCCGCCGTATGAGTCGGTGCAGGATTTTTTAGGCCGTCTGAACGCTATTCTGCCGCAGCCGAATCTTTATTGCGGCTCGCCGTGGCTGGCGCAGGCGCTGCTGCGGCCGGGCGACAAGCTGCGTTTGTTTGAGCTGCACCCGACCGACTTTCAGCATTTGCAAAACAATATGCAGGAAGCGCGCTTGGGGCGCCGCGGCCAAGTGGTGCAAGGCGATGGTTATCAGGGTTTGATTGCGCTGCTGCCGCCGCCAACCCGCCGCGCGGTGGTGTTGATTGACCCGCCGTATGAGGAAAAGCAGGATTATGCGCGGGTGGCAGACACGCTGAAAGAGGCGCAAAAGCGTTTTGCCCAAGGCTGTTATTTGGTGTGGTATCCCTGCCTGAGCCGCGAGGAAAGCCGCCGTTTGCCCGAGGCGCTGAAAAAGCTTTCGCCCGACAATTACCTGCTGGCCGAGCTGCACGCCCACAGCCCGCGCGCCGACGGCTTCGGCATGCACGGCAGCGGCATGTTTGTGATTAACCCGCCCTATCTGCTGGCCGAACAATTGCAGCAAAGTCTGCCCGCGCTGGCGCAGATTTTGGCGCAAGACGACGGCGCGCGTTTCAACTTGGATTATAAAATCGCCTAAAACACCTAAGGCCGTCTGAAAGCCGCACAGGATGAGTGCCAATCCATCAAAACTTTTCGCTATTGAAATACCCGCAACGTTCAGACGGCCTTTCATTGCAAGACGAATTTGCATTACACTATGACACCGTTCCGATTTCAAGGAAGCCGATGAAACCCAGCCTATATTCCCTCGCCCTGCTGCTCGGCCTCAGCCTGCTCGGCGGCTGCGGCGAGCAGAAAGAACAAATCCGACAGGAATTCGACAATAAATTCCGCACCGAATTTGTCGAGGCCTTCAGCCGCCAATGTATCGAAAGCATTCCGCAACAGGCGCGGCTTACTGTCGAGCAAAAGCAGACGGTGTGCGAATGCGCCGCCCGCAATGCGGTTGAAGTGGTGTCTGCCGCCGAAATCGTGCAGGCCGTGGCCGGAAATATCCCGCCCGAGCTGCACAACAAACTGAGCACCGCTGCCACACCCTGCCTGACCGAACTCGATGCCAGCCTTGAGTTGCCCGCATCTGCCGCAAGCCAACCCTGATGATTTTATTTAACTGTTGAAATAGAGAGAGAAACCGATGACTACCCTGGCCGAATTCCTGCCCCAACACCTGCAACAAAACGCCCTGCCCGCCCCGCTCGGACAGGTTTTGCAATCCGTCGTTTCCGCCTGCGTGCAAATCAACAGCCAAGTGCGTTTGGGCGCGCTGGCGGGCGTGCTCGGTGAAGCGGGCACCGGCAATGTGCAGGGCGAAGATCAGAAAAAGCTTGATGTCATTGCCAACGATTTGCTGATTCACGCGCTGCAAACCGACGGCAACGTGGCCGGTTTGGCCAGTGAAGAAGAAGATTCGTTTGTTGCCTGCAATGAAAACGGCGGCTATTTGGTGTTGTTCGACCCGCTCGACGGCTCGTCCAACATCGACGTGAATATTTCCGTGGGCACCATTTTTTCGATTCTGGAAAAACCCGCAGGCGCGCTCGACACCGAATCGTTCCTGCAGGCAGGCCGCAAGCAGGCAGGCAGCGGCTATGTGCTCTACGGCCCGCAAACCCTGCTCGTGTTCACCCTCAAGCACGGCGTATATGTGTTTACGCTCGACGAAAAAGGCGAATTCGTGCAAACCCTCGCCAACCCGCAAGTGCCCGCCGCCACCAAAGAATTTGCCATCAACATGTCGAACCGGCGTCACTGGTTCCCCGCCATGCAGCAATATATTGATGAGCTGCTGGCCGGCGAAACCGGCGCGCGCGGCAAAAACTACAATATGCGCTGGGTGGCCTCGATGGTGGCCGAAATCCACCGCATCCTGATGCGCGGCGGCGTGTTTATGTATCCGCAAGACGCGCGCGACCCCGGCAAACCCGGCAAACTGCGCCTGATGTATGAAGCCAACCCCCTGAGCCTGATTATGGAGCAGGCAGGCGGCGCATCGGGCAACACGCAGCAAAACATGCTCGACATCCAGCCCGAAGGCCTGCACCAGCGCGTATCGGTGGTGATGGGCAGCCGCGAAGAAGTCGAACACGTAACCGCGCTGCACCAAGCATAATGGCTTAACGCTGATATCCAGGCCGTCTGAAAGGTTCGATAAATTGACCACAAGCCCTTTCAGACGGCCTGATGTCTTTTTACACCCCACTTACAGATTTCAACCCTAAAATCACCGATAATGACGCCCTTCACTACATTCGGAAAACCAACCATGCACAACGCATCCAAAATCCTCCTCGCCGGCTTAATCGGCTTCGCCGCGCTGCAAGCCCAAGCCGAAACCCGCGCCGTTATCGACACCAATATGGGCAAAATCGAGCTCTCGCTTGATGAGAAAAAAGCCCCCAAAACCGTGGCCAACTTCGTCAACTATGCCGAAAAAGGCTTCTACAACAACACCATCTTCCATCGTGTGATTGACGGCTTCATGATTCAGGGCGGCGGTTTCACAGCCGACATGCAACAAAAGCCCACCGATAAAGCCATCAGCAACGAAGCCGACAACGGCCTGAAAAACAGCATCGGCACCATCGCCATGGCGCGCACCGCCAACCCCAATTCGGCCACCAGCCAGTTTTTCATCAACGTAGCCGACAATGATTTCCTCAACCGCAAAAACGCCAGCGCACAAGGCGCGGGCTATGCCGTGTTCGGCAAAGTCAGCGGCGGCATGGATGTGGTCAACCGCATCGCCAAAGTGGAAACCACCGACCAGGCCTATCATCAAAACATCCCCGTGAAACCTGTCGTCATCAAACGCGTCACCATCATCAAATAAGCGTTAACGCAACATCAAACCGCCCGAAACACCCGGGCGGATTTTTTATGATATGATAACCGATATCTTTTGATGAGTTTTTCAACCGTAACCGCTTCAATCCAAGGAGATTTCTATATGAAAAAAACCCTGTTAGCCGCCCTGTTTGCCGTTGCCGCCGCCGGTGTATCCGCCGCCGACTATAAAATCGACGACAACCACGCCAACGCCCGTTTTGCCGTCGACCACTTCGGCACCTCCACCAACACCGGCGGTTTCTACGGTCTGGTCGGCACCATCAGTTTCGATCCGCAAGCCAAAACCGGCGCTGCCGACATCACCATTCCCATCAACAACCTCAGCACCGGCATCTCAGGCTTCGACAACCACCTGAAAAGCGCCGACTTCTTCAACGCCGCCCGATATCCCGAAATGCGCTTCCAATCGACCAAATGGAATTTCCGCGGCAACAAAGTCACCTCAGTTGACGGCAACCTGACCCTGCTGGGCAAAACCCAACCGATCACCCTCAAAGCCACCAAATTCAACTGCTATCAAAGCCCGATGCTGAAAGCCGAAGTATGCGGCGGCGACTTTGAAACCGTTATCGACCGCACCAAATGGGGCATGGATTACGGCGTGGCCAACGGCATGACCAAAAACGTGCGCCTGAACATCCAAATCGAAGCTTCTAAAATTTAACTTTTTCCCGCTCCACAGAGTATCAAGGCCGTCTGAAACCTTCAGACGGCTTTTCTATTCTTATCATGCCAGCCATAGTATCGATACACACAATGGCTGAAATGATGGGTTGATATCTATCCTGCGCACCCAACCCACGCAGGTAGCTGAATCTATCGGACAAAGCCGCACAGCGGTAGGATGGGTGTAAACCCATCAAACCCTCCCAATAAACTGAAAAATGATGGGTTTACACCCATCATACGCACCCAGCCCACGCAGACAGTTGAACCTGTAGAGCAAGGCCGCACAAGCGGTAGAATGGGGGTAAACCCATCAAAACCCGCCCAATAAACTGAAAAATGATGGGTTTACACCCATCCTACGCACCCAATTCCATGCGAGGCGGTTAAGCCTGTCGAAGCCTTTTCACAATTCCGCACTCGGCAGCCGAGGCCGTCTGAAAGCTTTCAGACGGCCTCGATGTTCCTGCTTTCCCAATCCGCAGGCGCACACCTCAACCGCCATCCGTCGCCCGTGCAACCAATTCCGCCACCAGCGGCGGCACACCGTCTTTGGCTTTTTTCGGCACTACTTCCACATGCACACCGACTTGGCTCGGCTGCGGATCGACTAAATAAACCTCGGCCTGCGACGGCGCAAATTCCAGCAATGATGCGGCGGGGTAAACCTTCAACGATGTGCCCACCACCATCACCACATCGGCATCGCGCATCTC
>CAYVIS010000053.1:2806-5700 GCA_964451565.1 uncultured Neisseria sp. | reverse complement strand
ATACATTCATGTATCGTGAAAATCAAAACAGGTGGCTGAATGTATTGAACTGTTTTATTTCTAATCCACTATAACAAAAAAGCAGGCGCGCGGCCTGCTTGTCCGATTACTGCCAGCTTTGCAGCGCCTGTTGCAGCCGCGCCAAACCTTCCTGCATGTCTTCATCGGTCAGCAGCAGGCTCGGTGCCAAACGCACCACATCTGTGCCCGCCGCCAAAATCATCAAACCGTGCTGCAAAGCGTGTTGCACAAACTCACCCGCCCTGCCCGCATATTTGTCCGCCAACACGCAGCCGATGAGCATCCCCATGCCGCGCACCGCTTGAAACACGCCCGTTTGTGCGCCCAAATCGGTTAAGGCCGTCTGAAGCTTTTCACCCTGCGCCACCACATGCTGCAGCGTTTGCGGCGCATTAATCATGTCAAACGCACGGCTGCCGACCGCGCAAGCCAGCGGGTTGCCGCCGAAGGTCGAACCGTGCGTGCCCGGGCCGAAACTGGGCGCGATTTTGTCGGTGGTGAGCATCGCGCCGATGGGAAAACCGCTACCGAGCGCTTTGGCGCTGGTGAGGATATCGGGCAGCACGCCGTAATGTTCATAAGCAAACAGCTTGCCTGTGCGCCCCATGCCGGTTTGCACTTCGTCAAACACCAGCAGCGCATCATGTGCATCACACACACGGCGGGCGGCTTCCAAAAACGCCTGCTCCGCAGGCAACACGCCGCTTTCGCCCTGCATCGGCTCGATAATCACCGCGCAGGTTTGTGCGCCGACTGCCGCTTCCAGCGCCGCCACATCATTAAACGGAATATGCGTAATCGCCGGCGGCAGCGGTGCAAAATCCTGGCTGTATTTCGGCTGGCCGCCCACCGACACCGTAAACAGCGTGCGGCCGTGAAAAGCATTTACACACGCCACAATCTCGCTCTTGCCCTCGCCGAAATGATCGCGCGCATATTTTCGCGCCAGCTTCAACGCCGCCTCATTCGCCTCCGCGCCTGAATTACAGAAAAATACCTTGTCGGCAAAAGTCGCCTCCACCAATTTTTGCGCCAATTCCTGCGCAGGCCGGGTCGTGTAAACATTAGAAACATGCCACAGCCGCTGCGCCTGTTCGTGCAACACCCGCACCAGCTCCGGGTGGCAATGACCCAGCGCATTCACCGCAATCCCACCCGACAAATCAATATATTCCCGCCCTTCGCTATCCCACACTCGACTGCCCGATGCACGCTCGGGAATCATCGGTGCAAACGAAAAATTTGGAGTGAGATAATTTTGCATAACAGGGTTCCTTTCCAGCATAAGGCGGTTATCGAAGTGAGTGATTATGCGCTGATTGGACATGCATTTCAATGTATAGTGGATTAGATTTGAACCAGTACAGCGTTGGCTCCCCTTGCCGTACTAAGTGTACTGTCTGCGGCTCCCCGCCTTGTCCTGATTCAAATCTAATCCACTATAAAAAGGCCGTCTGAAAACAAAGTTTTCAGACGGCCTTCGATCAAACCAAGCTTAATTTTTGCCCTCAAGCGCCAACCGGTAAATCCTGCCCACGTTTTGTGCGGCAGAAACAAGGTTGTCGTGGCCATTATTCAAAATTTCTTCCAGGCTGCCGAGTTGGCGGATAATCGGAAACACCGCATCGATGCCTTGCGCATACACCACTTCATAATCCTCACGCAGGCAACCCACAATGGCAATCACGGGTTTGCCGAATTGCTTGGCGGTTTTCGCCACGCCGACGGGGGTTTTGCCGTGCGCACTTTGGGCATCCATACGCCCCTCGCCGGTGATGACCAAATCGGCATCCCGCACTTTGTCGGCTAGGTTTACGGCTTCCATCACAATCTGTACGCCCGATTGCAGCTTCACTTGCGGCAGCAGCAGCAAACCGCCGCCCATGCCGCCGGCCGCGCCCGCACCGGCGACATTGCAGATGTCCAAATCCAAATCGCGTTCGACCACAGCGGCAAATTGTGCCAATGCCTGATCAAGTTCCGTCACCATTTCGGGCGTGGCGCCTTTTTGCGGCCCAAACACCGCCGATGCGCCTTTTTCACCGCACAAAGGATTATCCACATCGCAGGCGACATCGATTTTGATGTTGCCCAAACGCTGATCGAGTCCGCTCAAATCAACTTTGGCCAAGTCTTTCAGACGGCCACCGCCGAAACCGATGGATTCCCCTGCCGCATCCAGTAAGCGCGCACCCAATGCTTGCAGCATGCCTGCGCCGCCATCATTGGTGGCGCTGCCGCCGATGCCGAGGATAATGTATTTCACATCTTCATCAAGCGCGGCTTTAATCAATTCACCCGTGCCATAGCTGGTGGTGCACAGCGGGTTGCGTTCGGCAGTCGGCACCAAGTGCAGGCCGGAAGCGGCAGCCATTTCGATGATGGCGGTTTTGCCGTCGCCGGAAATACCGAAATCAGCGGCCACGGTATCACCCAGCGGCGCGGTGACATCGACTGTTTTCAAGCGGCCTTCGGTGGCATCAATCAGCGATTGCACCGTGCCCTCGCCGCCGTCTGCCATCGGCACTTTGACGTATTCGGCATCAGGCATCACTTTTTTCAGTCCGATTTCAATCGCGGCGGCCACTTCCAGCGCGGTCAGGCTTTCTTTAAACGAATCGGGGGCAATGACGATTTTCATTTTTTTACTCCTTGGCATTAAAATTTGAAGACACCGAAAATCAGGGTGGAAACAATGGTCATCACCAAACCCACCGCACTTTCATAAGGAATCAGTTTCAAGCGTTCTCTGATATTCATGCCCACGCTGCCGCCGGTAGCGTGGAAAAACGAGCCGTGCGGCATATGGTCGAACACAGTCGCACCGGCATGAATCATCGCCGCAGCCGCCAAGCTGCCCACGCCCAATTCCA
>CAYVIS010000053.1:0-2706 GCA_964451565.1 uncultured Neisseria sp. | reverse complement strand
AGCGGCACGTTAAACGCATCCGATGCCGCAATCGCATTCGGATTGGGCGACATCAGATTACCCGCCTTACCGCCGCCGATCATCGCCAGCAGAATCGACATTTTCGACAGCGCACCGCGTTTGGCCAGCGCCAATGCAATCGGCGCCACGGTAATCACCGCCACATCGACAAACACGCCCACGGCAGTCAGAATCATGGTGGCTACGGTCAATGCCAGCAGCGCACGGGTTTCGCCGAGCTTCTTCACGATGGTTTCGGCAATCACCGTGGCCGCGCCCGATTCAATCAACACCCCCGCCAACACACCGGCGGCCAAAATCCGCATCACAGCGGTGGTGATGCCTTGCGCGCCGCCAATCATCAGGCTGACGGTTTCGCTCAAACCCGCCCCGCCGACAAGACCGCCGACCAAAGCGCCGACAATCATGCCGTAAGCAGGCGGTACTTTCTTTAAAATCAGGCCGATGGCCACTATCAATGCGACGATGGCACCCAGTGCAGAAACGCTGACCATGCTTCTTCCTTACTAAATAGTTAAATATTAACGATGAATCTGATAGCCGGATTATCGGCCTGAAAAAACAAAAAGTCTTTATACATATCAACAAAAATTGCGCCGAATAACGCCATTATTTTGTATCTTTATCCAACTCCACCGTCAAAATTACACTGGAAACAGAATAAAACGGCTATCGGATTCATGATATAAAATTATCCTATAATATTGATTTCAATAGAAATTAAATTAAAGCATCAGCAAATCGGCGCTTTGTCGAATACTTTTATTGCCGTTTTATACACAAACAGAAGCAGCAGGCAGCAATTTTGGCGCATCCGCTAATGGTTCAAAGCCGTCATCATGCCGCCATTGTCTGCATCCATTGAACCACTTGCCGACAGATGCGGCGGCCTCACGATTATTGCTACCCAAATGGCTTTCAGACGGCCTCATATACACGATAAGGCCGTCTGAAAGCAGATAAATCAATAACGATAACGCGGTCTGGCCGGATAAGGATAGCCCACCGGTTCGGCGTCTTGGTAAATCACCGTGGTGCCCGGCGGCGCGTTGATGGTTACAGTTTTGTTGACGGTGGTTTGGCTGTGCACCGGCAGATCCACCACTGCCACGCGCCCGTAAGGGGTTTCGGCATACACGCAGCCGCCGAGCAATAATGCCAAACACACCCATACGCTTGATTTCATCATCATCCTTTCAGACGGCCTATTTATGGCGGATTTCCCAACACTGGTGGATTTTCTTATTGCGGAAGTCTTCCGGCACCGATTGCTTCGACACGTCTTTCACCGCATATTTCTGCATCACAGCATCATCTAATTCAAAGCTGCGCAGATTATTGGAGAAAAACAGCAGGCCGTCTGAAGCCAGCAAGGCCATCGCGCCGTCAATCAGCTTTTGGTGGTCGCGCTGGATGTCGAGGATATCGAGCATTTTTTTGCTGTTGGAAAAGCTGGGCGGATCCATCACCATCAAATCAAACTGTTTGCCTGCTTCCGAGGCCGTCTGAAGATATTGGAACACATCGGCGCGCACGATTTGGTGTTGCGCTTCGTCGATGCCGTTGAGGGCGAAATTGCGCCGCGCCCAATCGAGGTAAGTATTCGACAAATCCACGGTTTCGCTGCTCACCGCGCCGCCGGTGGCCGCATACACGCTGAAGCTGCCGGTGTAGGAAAACAGGTTTAAAAAGCGCTTGCCCGCCGCGATTTCGCCCACACGGCGGCGTGTGTTGCGGTGGTCGAGAAACAGGCCGGTGTCGAGGTATTTTTCGAGGTTGACCCAAAAGCGGCGGCCGTGCTCGTGCACAATAAAATCTTCGCCTGCTTTGCCGGTTTTCTCATATTGCTGCGTGCCTTTCTGACGCGCACGCCGTTTCAAATGAATGGTGTCGGGCGCAAATCCGGTTACAAATGCCACCGCTTCCAACACTTCCGCCAACCATTCTTCGTATTCTTCCGGCTGCATCAGCCAGCCGGTGTCGTATTCCTGCAAATGGATTTGGCCGCCGTACACATCGACCGCAAACGGATATTGCGGAATGTCGCGGTCATACAGCCGCCAGGCTTCGATACTGTGGCGGCGTGCCCATTTCAATTGGTGTTTGGCGTTTTTGCCCAAGCGGTTGGCAAATGCGGTGATGTCGCTCATGTTTTCAGACGGCCTTTATCCGGATATTCGGTTGATGCGCCATTCTACACCAAACCGCTGCCGCGCTACCCGTTGCCGCCTAATCCTTCCGGCTTATGCCTCTAATCTTTTCGGCTAAAGCTTTCTATACCGATATTCCGACCGCGCCGTGCTTTCTGCCGATATTAAAGCGGTGTTAACCGGCGTAAGGTTGCACTGTAAAATTTTATTTACTTTCGGCTGCTACACTTTGTTAAAAAATGTATGCCGTCCACTTGGCAAGGAACCTAAAATGGCTTCTCAAAAATACAAACAATATTCCGTGCTGTTTTCCAGCACTTTATCGTTTACCGTCTGTTTTATGATTTGGATGATGCTGGCGGTGGTCGGCATTCCGATTAAAAACGAATTGGGCTTGAGCGAAACCGAGTTCGGCATCCTCGCCGCCACGCCGGTGTTGTCCGGCTCGCTGGTGCGCGTGCCGCTGGGCATCTGGACTGACCGTTTCGGCGGCCGCATTGTGTTGTTTCTGCTGATGCTGGCCTGTGTGCCCGCG
>CAYVIS010000052.1:0-11143 GCA_964451565.1 uncultured Neisseria sp. | reverse complement strand
GGTGCTCAACGGCTGGGAAATCGGCGGCGGCTCCATCCGTATCCACCGCGCCGACGTGCAGGAAAAAGTGTTTGCCGCGCTGAAAATCAGCCCGGAAGAGCAGCAAAACAAATTCGGCTTCCTGCTCGACAACCTCAAATTCGGTGCGCCCCCGCACGGCGGTTTGGCCTTCGGCCTCGACCGTTTGGTGACGCTGATGGCCGGTGCCGAGTCTATCCGCGACGTGATTGCGTTCCCGAAAACCCAACGCGCGCAAGACTTGCTGGTTGATGCCCCCAATCATGTGGACGACAAACAGCTGCGCGAGCTGGGCTTGCGTCTGCGCCAAAAAGCGGTGGAAAACAAAGAAGCATAAGCCGCGTACAGTACGCTTGACTACAGGCCGTCTGAAACACAAGGTTTCAGACGGCCTGTCATTTTATGGGCTTGCTTATTGTTTTGTATGTATTTGGCGTATTTTACAAGAGGCGTGGAAGCGGGATGTAGGGTTGCTCACCGCAGGGGAATGTTTATACGTAAATATTATTTGTGATGCGAACATTCTGGTTTTGCGCTGTTATATATCGAATGAGGCCGTGCGCCAGCAGAGGCTTTCAGACGGCCTAAATAATATTGATTAGCGACTGTAGCGGTGTTTATAGTGGATTAAATTTGTAGACAGAACCAGAGAGAATACGACACGGCTTTAGGCCGTCTGAAAAATAAATTAAATTATTTATATATTAATATTAAGATTCGGGCGCGTATTTGGCTGATATTTGAAAACAGTAGGTATAAAGCTACAAATAAAGACGGGTAGGGCATTAACCCGCTTGAAATGAAATATACCAACACATTATCAAATATTATTTCGTTTGGATGAAACGAATTATTTATATCAATTTTAAATTTTATTTAAATTTAATTATTGATTTAATTGAAACTATTTAATTTATTTAATCAATTTGTTTGAAATTCATTTAAAATAAATGAAATTTAATTACTGAATTTTATTTTAGAAATTTAATTAAATTTCTTATAGTTGGCGCGAATTCTTGCAGTAGAATGTCGGCAATCTGCTTTCCGACCGATTAAAAAAGCAAGCGGCATGAAAGCGGATTCTTCACAAACAATCCGACACAGGAGCAAACAAGATGGCTCAACAATACACTTGGCTGCATATCGGCCTCGGTTCTTTCCACCGCGCCCACCAAGCGTGACATCTCAATGAATTGATGAAAGCGGGCGATGATGCTTGGGCGATTGCCGCAGGCAACATCCGCAACGACAGCGAGCATACGGTTGAGGCTTTGTTGGCTCAAAACGGCGAATATGTGTTGGAGACCGTCAGCCCGCATGACGAGCGCGCTTACGAAACCATCAAATCCATCAAAAAGCCCATCCGCTGGCAGGCCGATTTGGCACCGCTGATTGATGAAGGCGCGGCCGAAGCCACCAAAGTGATTGCCTTCACCGTCACCGAAGCAGGCTATTACCTCGACAGCCAATACCGCCTCGACCAAAGCAACGCAGGCATTCAGGCCGATTTAAAAGGCGGCCATGAAACCATCTACGGCATCATTGCCAAAATCCTCAAAAAACGCATGCAGCAGGCCGACGGCAAAGTGACCTTATTGTGCTGCGACAACGTGCGCCACAACGGTGAGCGTTTCCACGACGGTTTGGTCGAATTCCTCACCCTCACCGGCCAGCTGGACGTGATTGCTTGGCTGAAAGACAACGCCACCACGCCGAACACCATGGTCGACCGCATTGTGCCGCGTCCGGCCGAAGATTTGCCTGCTCGCATTCAGGAAAAAACCGGCATTGCCGACCAAGCGCCGGTGATGGGCGAAACCTTTATCCAATGGGTGATTGAAGACAATTTCCAAGACAATGTGCGCCCCGCGCTGGAAAAAGTGGGCGTGCAGCTGGTGGATTCGGTGATTCCGTATGAAGAAGCCAAAATCCGCGTGTTGAACGTGCCGCATGCTGCGATTGCGTGGGCGGGCACTTTGCAGGGCGAAGCGTTTATCCACGGCAGCACCCTCAACGACCGTGTGCGCCAAGTGGCCTACGATTATGTGACCCAAGACGTGATTCCGAGCTTGGGCGACAACGGCATCGATTTGCCGACTTACCGCGATGTGGTGCTGGAACGCTTCACCAATCCGCACATCAAAGACACCAACCAGCGCGTCGCCGCCGATGGTTTCTCCAAAATCCCCGCCCAAATCCAGCCCACGCTGATTGAGCGCTACCGCAGCGGCGTGCGCCCCGAAGCCACCGCCTTGCTGCCCGCGCTGTTTTTCGTGTTTATGGAAAAATGGCACCAAGGCAAACTGCCTTACACCTATCAAGACGGCATCCTCGATGAAGCGGCAGTACACGCCATGTATGAATCGGCGGATCCGGTAAAAGTGTTTGCCCAAGACAAAGCCCTGTTCGGCGAATTGGCCGACAATGCCGACTTTGAAGCCCTGTTGCGCGAAAAAGTGGCCGAAGCGCGTACATTCGCAGTTTGAGGAGCAGGCAATGTATTTAGGTCTTGATTTTGGCACTTCTGAAATCAAGGCGCTGCTGACGGATGAGCACGGCAACATCGTGCTCACCCAAGGCATGCCCTTGAGTATCCAACGTCCCCACCCGCAATGGTCGGAACAATCCGCCGCCGAATGGTGGCAAGTTACCAATGATTTGATTCAATCGCTGCGCGCGCAATGCGGCGAGCGCTGGGCGCAAGTGAAAGGCATCGGCTTATCCGGCCAAATGCACGGCGCGGTATTGCTCGATAGTAACGACCAACTGCTGCGGCCGGTGATTCTGTGGAACGACACCCGCAGCGCCGCCGAATGTGCCGAGCTGGAAGCCGCCGCCCCGAATCTGCACGCCGTTACCGGCAATCTCGCCATGCCCGGTTTTACCGCCCCCAAACTGCTGTGGGTGAAAAAACACGAGCCGGAAATCTTCGCCCAAACCGCCACCGTGTTGCTGCCGAAAGACTACATCCGCCTGCTGATGACCGGCAAAACAGTATCCGAAATGTCGGATGCCGCCGGCACCTTATGGCTGGATGTGGCCAAACGCGATTGGTCGGATGAAGTGTTGGCCGCTTGCGGTTTGAGCCGCAGCCACATGCCCGAATTGGTCGAAGGCAGCGCCGCCAGCGGCACTCTGCTGCCCGAAATCGCCCAGCAATGGGGCTTGGGCGAACACGTTGTCGTGGCGGGCGGCGGTGGCGACAATGCCGCCAGCGCCGTGGGCGTGGGCGCGGTGCAGCCGGGCGATGCGTTTATTTCGCTCGGCACTTCCGGCGTGGTGTTTGTGGTGAACGAGGCTTACCGCCCCGCGCCCGAATTGGCCGTGCATTGCTTCTGTCATGCCTTGCCGGAGCGTTGGCACCAAATGAGCGTGATGCTTTCCGCCGCCGCCTGCTTGAGCTGGTATTGCAAACTGGTGGGCGTGAAAGAGGCCGATTTGCTGCAAGAAATCGCCGCGTTGAGCGATGACGACAAAGCCGCCGCGCCGATTTTCCTGCCGTATCTTTCCGGCGAGCGCACCCCGCACAACGATGCTTTGGCCAGCGGCGTGTTTCACGGCATCCGCCACAGCGCCGATCGCGCCGTGATGGGCTATGCGGTGTTGGAAGGCGTGAGCTTCGGCATCGCCGACGGCGTGCGCGTGTTGCAGGAAAGCGGCACCGAAATCAGCCAATGCTCGCTGCTCGGCGGTGGTGCGCGCAGCCCTTATTGGGCGCAACTGTTGGCCGATATCCTGCAACTGACCATTGTCACCCACCAAGGCGGTGAAACCGGCGGCGCACTCGGCGCAGCCCGATTGGCGGCATTGGCCGACGGCGGCAGCGAAGCCGATTGGTGCGGCAAACCTGCCGTTGATGCGGTTTACCAACCCGACGCGCGTCGGTCGGAAGACTTACGCAAGCGTTATCAAACCTTCCGGTCGCTGTATCAAAACGATTTGGCGTTCAGAAACCAATAATCCTTTTTAAACATGGTATTGCAGGCTGTGCAAACAGCCCGCAAGCCTGAGTGCAGCCTTTTTCAGACAGGCATCGCTCATTTTCTACTCCGGAGCAAGTATGAATACTTCCGCACCCACCAAGCAATGGCTCGGTTTGCCCCTGAATTTATTGTGGGGCTACATCGCCATCGCGCTGTTTATGACCGGCGACGGCTTCGAGCTCGCCTTCCTTTCCCACCACATCACCAGCCTCGGTTTCACGCAATCGCAATCTTCGCTGGCCTTCTCGATTTACGGCTTGGCCGCCGCATTGTCGGCTTGGGTGTCGGGCGTGTTTGCCGAAATCATCACCCCGCGCAAAGCCATGATTATCGGCTTTGTAATGTGGTGTGTATTTCACGTTTTGTTTTTGGTGTTCGGCCTCGGCGACGCCAACTATCCGTTGATTCTGCTGTTTTACGGCATCCGCGGCTTTGCTTATCCGCTGTTTCTGTATTCCTTTATCGTGATGATTGTGCAGAATGTGCACAGCTCGCAAATCAGCCCCGCAATGGGTTGGTTTTGGACCACTTATTCGGTGGGCATCGGCGTGGCGGGCAGCTATATTCCCAGCTTCACCATTCCGCTGCTCGGCGAGCGCGGCACATTATGGCTGGCGCTGGTGTTCTGTTTTGCAGGCGGTTTGGTGGCGCTGACCATGTTGCGCAAAGTCAATTCGTCTTCGCACATGCATAATTTGTCGACCAAAGAAAAATTCACCGAATTGAGCCGCGCCGTCACCCTGCTGGTGAGCAACCGCAACGTGCTCTATGCCAGCATGATCCGCATCATCAACACCTTGTCGCTGTTTGGTTTTGCCGTGATTATGCCGATGATGTTTGTTGACGAATTGGGCTTCTCCACCCCCGAATGGCTGCAAATCTGGGGCGTGTTCTTCGCCACCACGCTGTTTTCCAATGTGTTGTGGGGGATTGTTGGCGAGAAATTGGGCTGGATGAAAGTGGTGCGCTGGTTCGGCTGCATCGGCATGGCGCTCTCCACCTTGAGCTTCTATTACCTGCCGCAACACTTCGGCCATAATTTCTACATGGCTTGGATTCCCGCGATTCTGCTGGGCACATTCGTGGCCGCATTCGTGCCGATGACGGCGGTGTTCACCGCGTTGGAGCCCAACCACAAAGGCGCGGCCATCTCGATTTACAACCTGTCTGCCGGGATGTCGAATTTCCTTGCGCCGACCATCGCCACCATCTTACTGCCGCACTACAGCTTCATCGGCGTGGTCTATGCCTACACCGCTCTATATCTGTTTGCCTTCGTGCTTACTTATCTGCTGAAAGTGAAGCAGCCGGGCTTTGATGAGCCGCTGGAAGCGGATCGCGCGGTTTAAAATCTGAAGCAGTGTTTTGATAAACAAAGGCCGTCTGAAAACAATTTCAGACGGCCTTTATGCTTTGCCTTTTATTCCGGCTGTCGTTTTAAGCGGTAATGATTGAGTATGGCTTTACCCATCACCAGATAAATGCAGACGAGCAGCGGGAAGGCGGTTACCGCTACCAAAGTTCTGCCCACGCCGACCGAATCGGGCATAAAGTGCAGCAGGATAATCGCCGTCAGCGCAATCAGCATAATCCAAAACACCCGTGTGTGGGGCAGGGTGAGCTGTTCCATCGAATAGCCCGCGCTGTCGGCGCTGGTGATGAAGTAGAGAATCACCGTCAGCAGCGTGATGCCCGACACCAATTCGGTGAGCGGATAATGGCCGAACAGTTCAAACACATCCGTCGCACCGGCGTCGATGCCGCTCAAGCCGAACACGGTAAACCAAATGTTCGACACCGCCGCCGGCAACACCACCGAAGCAAAAATCATTTGGTTGATGGTGCGGCCTTTGGAGATTTTCACCAAAAAGCTGCTGACGAAAAACGCCCAGTTTACCCAAGCGGCGTAATAGGCATACGACCAAGAAGCCAGCCATTCTTTTTCCGCCTGCGTGCTGCCGGTGTTGAGGCTCATCGGCACCAGCGCCCACAAATAATCCAGCGAATACTGCCACACGCCGCGCAAAATGTCGGAATCGCTCGCCCACCACACGAAACACATAATCAGCAAAGCAAAAGAAGCGTTGAGCTGGCTGAGCCATTTCATGCCTTTCAAGTAGCCGGAAAACGAGCTGACAGAAGCGATGATGCACATCAGCAGCATAATCCATACCGACGACACCTCCAGCCCGAACAGCGATGACAGGCCGTCTGTAATCAGCGACATCGCATACACCAGCGACAAAATAATCCCCAATACCGTGCACACCACAATGGTGATGGTGACTATGCTGTTGAGCCAGCGGTTTTCAAACAGGTGGCGTAAGTCGATTTCGTGATGCTTGGTGTAACCCAACACAAACGCAATCGCCATCACCGCATACACTGCCCACGCATTCAAGCCCCAGTTGAACATGGTAATCACCACCGCCTCGCCGTTGCTTCTGCCGTCGGCAACATGATAATGCGGCTCCAACACGCCCCAATAAATCATGCTCACGCCCATACCGGCGCAGAACACCAGGCTGTAATAAGCAAAATTGCCCACCTCCGGCTTATCGAGGCCGCACACCCGCACCTTGCCTAGCGGCGTTAACGGAATCACCGCCAAAATCAGCAGAAACAGCAGCGACGACCAAGTGAAGATATAGCCGTTTTCACTCACAATCACGGTTTTTAAATATTCGGCAAACGTTTTCGCCCATTCCGGATCGGCATTGATGCCGATGATGATGGCAAATACCAATACCACCGACAATATACTGTTTAAATATTTCACTCAGCCTCCTTTTTATTGATTTTGTTAAAAATTATTTGGAAATGTTAACATAATCAGATGAAATAAAAAAGACAAACTCAGTCTGCCATTTGAGCACCGTCGCCCCATTCAGACGGCCTGTAACCTTTACCGCATATTTTTGTTCATATGCAGGTGCGCTGATTGGCGTATGAAAGAACCGCCGCACCCGCGCAGGCGGGTGCCCAGTCTGAATCGCAGATTCAGTTTCAGACGGCCTCTAGGCAACGCGTGACAAATGCAGCGATGTTGTTTGAATGTTGCCGTAGCCGCAACCTTACTAGGCTCCTGCCTGCGCAGGAGCGACAGTCGGGATGACGACAGACAGCCGTGTACAAAAACCGTCGCACCCGCGCAGGCGGGTGCCCAGTCTGAATCGCAGATTCAGTTTCAGACGGCCTCTAAGCAGCGTGTGACAAATGCAGCGATGTTGTTTGGATGTTGCCGCAGCCGCAATCTTGCTAGGCTCCTGCCTGCGCAGGAGCGACAGTCGGGATGATGGCAGACAGCCGCGTACAAAAACCGTCGCACCCGCGCAGGCGGGTGCCGAGTCTGAATCGCCGATTCAGTTTCAGACGGCCTCTAAGCAGCGCACAACAAATACAGCAATGAGCTATTTTGATAACCAAGCCCCAACCACCTGCCAAAAGAAGAAAAATCACACACAACAGCCGTCAGCCCGCGCAAATCAGGTAAAATAACGCCTTTGCGTTTTTCTGCCCCAAGCCCCAATGATTGAAATCAAAAACCTCTCCCTCCAGCGCGGCCTGAAAGTGTTGCTCGACCAAGCAAGCCTCACCATCAACCCCAACCAGCGCGTGGGCTTGATCGGCAAAAACGGCACCGGCAAATCCAGCCTGTTTGCCCTGATTAAAGGCGAAATCAGCCAAGACGGCGGCGACATTCTGATTCCCAAACATTGGAAGCTGGCTGCCGTGGCGCAGGAAACCCCCGCGCTCGATACCGCCGCGCTGGATTATGTGTTGCAGGGCGATACCGAATTGCAAACCTTTCAGACGGCCTTGAGCGAAGCCGAAGCGCAAAACGACGGCATGAAGCAGGCCGAATACCACGCCAAGCTGGAAGAAATTGACGCCTACACCGCCCCCGCGCGTGCCGCCAAATTATTGAGCGGATTGGGTTTTGCCCAAGCCGAACACGCCGCGCCGGTAAAATCGTTTTCCGGCGGCTGGCGCATGCGCCTCAACCTTGCCCAAGCGCTGATGTGCCGCGCCGATTTGCTGCTGCTCGATGAACCGACCAACCACTTGGATTTGGAAACCGTGTTGTGGCTGGAAAACCACCTCGCCAACCTCGCCTGCACACAAATCATCATTTCGCACGACCGCGATTTCCTCAACGCCACCACCACCCAAACCGTGGAGCTGGCCAACCAAAAACTCACCCAATACGGCGGCAACTACGATTTCTACCAAACCGAGCGCGCGCAGCGATTGGCGCAGCAGCAGGCCGCCTACACCAAGCAGCAAACCCAAATCCAACACCTGCAATCGTTTATCGACCGTTTCAAAGCCAAAGCCACCAAAGCCACCCAAGCACAAAGCCGCATGAAAGCGCTGGCCAAGCTCGAACGCATCGCCCCCGCCCACCTCGACAGCGAATTTTCGTTTGAATTCGAACCCCCCGCCCATCTGCCCAACCCGCTGCTCAAGCTCGACCAAGTCAGCCTCGGCTACGGCGACAAAATGATTCTCAACGACGTGAGCCTGTCGCTCGAAAGCGGCGCACGCTACGGCTTGCTTGGCGTCAACGGCAGCGGCAAATCCACCCTGATTAAAGCCCTTTCAGACGGCCTAAAACCCAAAGCAGGGCAGATTGTCCGCGCCGACAAACTCAACATCGGCTATTTCGCCCAACACCAACTCGACACTTTGCGCGCCGACCAAAGCCCGTTGTGGCACATCCAGCAGCTGTCGCCCGAAGTGAAAGAGCAAGACATCCGCAATTTCCTCGGCGGCTTCAATTTTATCGGCGACATGGCGCTGCAAAAAATCGAACCCTTTTCCGGCGGCGAAAAAGCCCGACTCGCACTGGCGATGATGGTGTGGCAGAAGCCCAACCTGCTGCTGCTCGACGAGCCGACCAACCACCTCGATTTGGACATGCGCCACGCCCTCACCGTGGCCTTGCAGAGCTTTCAAGGCGCGCTGATTGTGGTGTCGCACGACCGCAGCCTGCTCGAAGCCACCACCGACCAATTCCTGCTGATACACGAAAGCCGTCTGAATCCATTCGATGGTGATTTGAACGACTACCGCCAATGGCGTTTGGCGCAGGAAAACGCCGCCGCCACACCTGCCGCATCCGCGCAAACCCAAAGCCGCAAAGACACCAAACGCCAAGAAGCGCAAATCCGCCAAGAACGCGCCCGTCGCGCCAAGCCCGTGCAACAGCAAATCGACAAGGCCGAAAAAGAAATGGCCAAGCTGGGCGAACGCCAAAATGCCTGTGAAGCATTTTTGGCACAAGAATCGGCCTATTCCGATGAAAATAAAGTAAAACTTCAACAAACCCTCACCGAGCTGGCTGAAGTCAAAGTACAATTATCCCAAATGGAAGAAAACTGGCTGGCCTGGCAGGAAGAGTTGGAGCAAATCAACCAACAAATCGACGCCGAATTTGCCGCTTCTTGATTGATTAACGGGGAATTTATGATTAAAGGGATTACTGCCGCCGCGCTGTCGGGCATGGCGGCTTTGCTGTCGGCCGCACCGGTCTACACCTGTCAAAGCGGCGGCCAAACAGTTTACACATCGGAGCCCGCAGGTCATTGCCGCCAAGACGCATTGCCCGGTATCAGCCGCTATGAGGGCGGGGTAAAGCAAGCGGCAGCCCAAACAGGCAAACGTAAAAAAGCAACCGCAACCAAAACAGCAAAAACCCCAAAAACTGACAAAAAGCGCAGCAAAAAAGCCGCCGTCAATCCGTCGCTCAAAGACAGCCAACAACGTATCAAAGGTAAGGGTTATCGCGCTTTTCCGACGATGGCCCGTAAAGAACAAAGTAAATGAAAAGAATATCCATGGTGTTGGCGGTGGCGGCCTGCGTTGCCGTCAGCCAGCCAAGCCGGGCAGCGAAAATCTACACTTGTGTGGTCAATGGCGAAACCGTCTATACCTCAAAACCGGCGGGCAACTGCCATTCCGCCGATTTGCCGCCCATCGGCCGTTACAGCAGCGCCCGTTATGATGCGCCGCAGCCTGCCGCCCAGCCCCGCGCCGCCGCACCTAAAAGCAGCGCTGCGTCCAAAAATGCCAGCGCAAACCGCAGCAGCAACCGCCAACAAACGGCGGCAGCACCGGTTGCAGCGCCCACCGCCCCGCCGCGCAATACCAAAACCGGCAGCGGCCGACGTGCCATTTTGGAGCAGGAATTGGCTAATGAGCGCAAGGCTTTGGCAGGGGAGCAGCAGGCATTGTCTGCCGCCCGTGCAGCCAAAGGCGGCTCGGTCAACCAACAATTGGTCAGCCAGCTTCAGGGCAGCGTGCTCGACCGTCAGCAGAATATTCAGGCGCTGCAGCGGGAATTGGGGCGGATGTAAACGCTTAGGCCGCCTGAAAGCTTTCAGACGGCCTATTTTGTAACTGCTGCAATGAAGATAATATAAAGTAAGGCGCAATCCATACGATGACGCTTTTATTTGAGACGATTGTCATTATTCATGCCGTCGGGAGCATCGTAGATGAAGAAGCATTTATTGTGGTTGGGATGTTACTGTGCCGCCGCTGGGGCATGGGCGGAGCCTGTATATCGGCCGCTTTATCATACCTGTGTCGAGCGGGCGGTTTCCACGGCGGACAATATCCGCTGTGTGCAAACGGAAACCGCATTTCAGGATGGCCGTCTGAATCAGGCTTACCGCACGCTCATGCAGGCTTATCCGCCGGCGCAGCAAAAAACGCTGCAAAAAGCGCAAAAAGCATGGAATGTATATAAAAAAGAAAGCACCAAGCTGATCAGTATGAAAGACGGCTCGTTATATCGGTTGCTTGCCAATGCGAATTATCTGAAGCTGACCACCGAACGGGCGCAAGAGCTCGAAGAAGCCATTTCGATGATTAATGAGTAATCATCATTTGAGCGCCGCATTGCTTTAATCACACGATATTTCGTCCGTATCGCAATAAGCGCCATGATTGAGATATAGTGGATTAGATTTGAATCAGGACAAGGCGGGGAGGCGCAGACAGTACAACTAGTACGGCAAGGCGAGCCAACGCTGTACTGGTTCAAATTGAATCTACTATATTTGTTAAAAAGGCCGTCTGAAACGTTGAACTGTACCCAAAAAGTTGGACACCCCCTCCAACCCACTAAGGTACAG
>CAYVIS010000051.1:0-11226 GCA_964451565.1 uncultured Neisseria sp. | reverse complement strand
TGTACTGTCTGCGGCTTCCCGCCTTGTCCTGATTCAAATTTAATCCACTATAGATGCTTTCAGACGGTCTTAACTGATCCGTTAAGGCCGTCTGAAAGCATTTGGTTGATTTGCGCTTGCCGTAAGAAAAGGGGGTTGAGACCTTTGCAAAATGCATTTTCCTTTGAAAATAGCCCATAAATCCGTCATTCCGGCGCAGGCCGGAATCCATCCTTTCGGATTCAACTTATTAATTTTAAAGCAGCTTTAAGCAGAGATTGGACTCCGACCTACGCCGAAATGACGGAGAACGGTAGTTTTACAATAATGTAATAGCAATTTTACAAAGGTCTCGGGTTATCTAATCTGCGGCTTGTGTGAATGATTGGCAAGCAGACATCAAATCAGGTGGCTGAGTCTGTCGAAGCTTTTGGTTGCCCATAGACGGATTCGACAAACTTAACGGTTTTATTTTTGCAGCGGGGGGAATATTGAATATGTTGAGAATGCCGCTATCGGAAGCTTTTCAGTATCGAAGGCTTTCAGACAGCTTTGACATGAAGCGATTGTGAATGCTGCCGGTTAAGCCACGTCAATCGATAAAGCATGGGTTCGGACAAGCCGGCAGATAAACAAAACCGCCTCACCTGTTGAGGCAGGTGCGGCGGTTGATGTTTTGAAAAACATCAGTCTGATTCACCGAACAAGCCGGTGGAAAGATAGCGGTCGCCGCGGTCGCAGATGATGCACACCACCACTGAGCCCGGATTTTGCTCTGCAATCCTGACTGCTGTCATCGCTGCCGCGCCCGACGACACGCCCGCAAACACGCCTTCTTCGCGTGCCAGTTTGCGCATGAATGCTTCGGCCTCTTTTTGGCCGACATCCAGCGTTTGGTCGACTAAATCGGCTTCAAAAATGCCGGGCATGTATTCAGACGGCCAGCGGCGGATACCGGCAATTGACGATTTGGCGTCGGGTTGCAGGCCGATAATCTGCACATTCGGGTTTTGCTCTTTCAGGTATTTGGCTACGCCGGTGATGGTGCCGGTGGTGCCCATCGAGCTGACGAAATGGGTGATTTTGCCTTCGGTTTGTGCCCAGATTTCCGGCCCGGTGGTGAGATAGTGTGCCTGCTTGTTGTCGGGGTTGTTGAATTGGTCGAGCACTTTGCCTAAGCCTTGTGCCTGCATTGCCAGCGCTTGGTCGCGGGCGGCTTCCATGCTGTCGGTTTCTACCAGTTTTGCGCCGTAGGCACGCATGGCGTCTTTGCGCTCTTGGGTGGAATTTTTCGGCATCAGCAGCGTGAGCGGATAGCCTTTCATCGCCGCCACCATGGCCAGCGCAATGCCGGTGTTGCCGCTGGTGGCTTCAATCAGCATGTCGCCCGGCTGGATATCGCCGCGCGTTTCGGCTTGAGCAATCATATTGAAAGCGGGGCGGTCTTTTACCGAACCGGCGGGGTTGTCGCCTTCCAGTTTGGCTAAAACGGTGGCTTGGGTGTGGGCGGCCACGCGTTGCAGTCGGATAAGCGGGGTGGTGCCGACGCAATCGGCCAAAGTGGGGTAGGGATTCATAAGGTATCAGTGTGTGTTCAACGACAGCGCTAAACTTATCACAAAACCGCGCTGCCGGATATGGGGCGCAAAGGCCGTCTGAAAGCGGTTGACAGCCTTTGTGCGCAGGCATAAGATATGCGGAACATCATGAGTTGGGAAACCATGCCAACCTGCCCTTGCCGGCAAGGTGGAATGCAGGCGCAGATGTGGCCGCGGTCTTCGGATGCGCGGCAAACACGGCAATGCACCCGGCTTTTGGCAACGGGTGTTTTTTGTTGCCGCCAACCCGCAGATTCGGGCGATTTATTCCCAATTGCCGCCCGCTTTAAAGTGCTAAACAGGAAAAAGGATGCAATATGCAGATTCATATCCATAACCTAGAACTCTCCGTCCAAACCGTTCCGGCCTGCGCATCGGTGCAATTCACTCTGCACCGCAGCAACGGGCGCAAGGAAATTTTGGGCATTTACCGCCCCGATGAGAAGCTGTGGCTGTGTCCGCTGGCGTTCCCGAACCAATACGCCGCGCCCTTGGTCGCCGACCGCGATTTATCGGCATTGCGCACGATTTTGTTTTTATCGGGCGTGGACGATATTGATGGCTGTATTGCCGCTTTAGTGGCGTATGTGCACCGGTTTAACAGCGAACGCCGCCGCCACGCCGCGTGATACGGCATGGAAGGGGCAGTAAAGCAGGCCGTCTGAAAATGTTCAGACGGCCTGCTTTGTGCTTGGGTATAATAGCCGCCTCAATCCAACCCATGTGATGCTTATGCCGTCTGAAACCATCCTTCCGAATCCCCCTGCCAAACAGCGTTGGGTGCTGACCGTAGCCTATGACGGCAGCCGTTTTTACGGCTGGCAGAAGCAGGCAGACGGCGTGGCCACCGTTCAGACGGCCTTGGAAACGGCGCTGGGCGAGATTGCGGGCGAACCCGTCAACACCATCGCCGCTGGGCGTACCGACACCGGCGTGCATGCCACCGCGCAAGTGGTGCATTTCGATGCGCCGGTCGAGCGCCCCGCGCAGGCGTGGATACGCGGCGTGAATACGCATCTGCCCGACGGCGTGGCGGTGTGGCGGGCGCAGGCGGTCGACAGCCGTTTTCATGCGCGTTTTGATGCGTTTGGCCGCCGCTACCGCTATGTGTTGCAGGTGTCGCCCGTGCGCTCGCCGCTGTTGGCGGGGCGGGCAGGTTGGATTCATACGCCGCTGGATATGGCGGCCATGCGGCAGGCAGTGGCGCTGCTGGTGGGCGAACACGATTTTTCCAGCTTCCGCGCCGCACAATGCCAGGCCAAATCGCCTGTGAAAACTTTATATAGTGCGCAAATCGGCGGCACACCGCAACTGATGACACTCGATTTGCACGGAAACGCGTTTCTGCACCATATGGTGCGTAACATCATGGGCGCGCTGGTGTATGTCGGCAACGGCCGCTTGAGCATAGACGGGTTTGCCCGTCTGCTGGAAGAGAAAAGCCGTCTGAAAGCACCGCCCACGTTTATGCCCGACGGGCTTTATTTCACCGGCGTAGATTATCCGCCCGAATGGGGGGTGGACACGCCACCGGTGCCGGATTGGCTGTGGTGAGAACATCATGGATGAGAAAAGCCGTCTGAAACTTGATTTCAGACGGCTTTTCTATTGCAGCATTACAACAGCTGTAAGATAAAGAAAATCAACGTGTGCAGGATAAACACCGGCACGAGAATACCGAACGACCAAGCCATATAGCCGAAGAAGCTGGGCATGTTGACTTTGCGCTGCTCGGCAATCGATTTCACCATAAAGTTCGGCGCATTACCGATGTAGCTCAAAGCACCCATAAACACCGAACCCATCGAAATCGCCAGCAGGGTGTGAAACAGCTCGCCGCTCATCAGCGACTGGGCATCGCCACCGGCCATATTGAAGAACACCAGATAAGTCGGCGCGTTATCCAAGAAGGCAGACAAAAGGCCGGTCATCCAGAAATACATGGCATTGATGGGCGAGCCGTCGGGGTTGTGTACCAGCGAAATCAGGCCGCGGAATGCGCCTGCTTCACCGGCTTTCAGAATCGCCAACACCGGCGCGATGGTGATGAAGATACCGAGAAACAGCTTGCCGACTTCCAAAATCGGATCCCAGTTAAACTCATTGCCCGCACGCACCTGCTTGGGCGTGATGGCCAGCGAAATGCCTGCCAGCGCCAGCAAAATCAGGTCGCGCACCAGATTTTGCAGCTGATAAGTGCTGCCGAGGATTTCAAAACCGGGATGCTCGGGCTTCCACAGGCCGGACATCAATACGGCAGACACCACGCAGGCCAGCAGCAGGAAATTCCATTTGCCGAAGATTTTCAGCGGGCTGTCGGGCGAAGGGTCTTTGGCTTCAATTTCGTCTTCTTTGTTATACAGATGGCGGTCGAGGAAATAGAAAGCGGTCAGCAGAATCACCGCGCTGATGAGCACCGGCGGCAGCATGTGTTTGACCGTCCACATAAAATCCACGCCTTTCAAGAAGCCGAGAAACAGCGGCGGGTCGCCCAACGGGGTGAGACCGCCGCCGATATTGGCGACCAAAAAGATGAAGAAAATTACCACGTGCACGCGGTGTTTGCGGTTGTCGTTGGCTTTCAAGAGCGGGCGGATAAGCAGCATCGCCGCGCCGGTGGTGCCCATCAGCGAAGCCAACACGGTGCCGATGGCGAGGATGGTGGTGTTGGTTTTCGGGCTGCCGTGCAGATTACCCCACACCAAAATGCCGCCGGAAATGGTGTAGAGCGCCAGCAGCAGCAAAATAAACGGAATGTATTCTTCCACCAGCGCGTGGGCGACGGTGTGGGATGCGGCGGTGAAACCGTATACGGCAATCAGCGGCACCAAAAACAGCAAGGTCCAAAAAGCGGTAACCTTGCCGAAATGGTGATGCCAGAAATGCGGGGCAAGCAGCGGGAAAATGGCAATCGAGAGCAAAATCAGGGCAAACGGCAAGCCCCAGATGAGGCTGAGGCTGGCACCGTCGAAATCGGCTGCTTGCGCCATCAACGGCGACAGCAGCAACGGGAGGAGGGCGGTTTGGAGGCGCATCGGCTTTCCTTTTTCTTATTGGGGGAAACATGTTTCAGGCCGTCTGAAAGCATGCCGGAAAATGAACAAGAAAAATCTGCTTTCTGCGGCTGCGCGACGGCAAAAATATCGCTCGGCCATATAGCGCGGCGCGTGGAAATCAGATTGGCGGGAGATGGCGGGAAATGCAACCATAGCCGCAGAGATTGTAAAGGAAAATAAGGGTTTATGCCAGTTTGTGCTATGGTTTTGTCAATAAGTTTTAAGCGGATTAATAAAATGGAATATTGAAAGGCGTTTAAAAACAGAAAGTTGTTTTGAATTAAATTTGTTTGATGAAAGGCCGTCTGAAAGGAATCGGAATGTAAAGTGAATGAGATTTGAATCAAGACAAGGCAGGACAGATTAACTTGGTGCTTCAACACCTTAGTCAATCGTTCTCTTTGAGCGAAGCCGCAGACAGTACACTTAGCACGGCAAGGCGGGCCAACGCTGTATGGGTTCAAATTTAATTCACGATAAAGCATGCGGGCGGAGCGCTCAGGCATCCGGCAGCCGCCACATCCACACCGCCACGCTGAAGCAAAACGCCGCAGCCGTGGCGGCAATCCACCATTTTTCAGGGAAGCGCCACAACAGCAGCAGGCAGGAAAACGTCATCATTGAAAAGGCCAGATATTTGGCTTTGCGCGGCACGGCGCGGCGCTCTTCCCAATTTTTCACCATCGGGCCGAAATAATGGTGTTGGTGCAGCCAGCGGTGGAAACGCGGCGAGGCTTTGGCCCAGCAGGCCGCCGCCAGAATCACAAACGGCGTGGTCGGCAGAATCGGCAGAAAAATACCGATAACGCCGAGCGCCAGCGCCAACGCGCCGCAGAGCCAAAACAAGCCGCGCAGCATCATTTTTCCGCTTCGCCGTGGTGAATGGGGCAGCGCGGCACGTCGAGCTTATCCCAGCCTTCGTGCCCCATTTCTTCGAGCAGGGCGATGTTGCGCTCGAAAATCGCCGCCGCATCGGGAAACGCTTCGGCGGCTTTGGCGATGCTGCTTTCGCGAATCAGGTGCAGAGTGGGATAGGGCGAACGGTTGGTGTAATTGCTGATGTCGTCGGCTTCGGTGCCCTCAAACTGAAAATCAGGGTGAAACGGCGCAATCTGCACCACGCCTTCCAAATCGTGTTCGCCAACAGCCGCATCGGCCAATTCGAGCATATCGTTGAAGGTGAGAAAGTCGCCAAACAAATCCGGCTGCACCAACAGTGTGGTTTCGGTTTCCTCGGCGGAAGTGTCGGCCAGCAGCTGCAATTCGCGGTCGAGGTCTTCCAGAAAGCCGTCAAGATGCTTGGCACGGCTGACCGAAATGCGCACTTGCTCTTTCACATAAGGCGCTTTGGCAAACGGGCACAAGTTCAGCCCGATAACGGCTTTTTCCAGCCATTGCTGTGTGTGGCTGATGATGGTTTGGTCGCTTAGAGTATTCATTTTTGGGTTGTAAGGATAAAAATTATTCTCAATTATAGCAAAGAATGTAGTGGCCACCATGAATAAATCCGCTTCGGCAGCATAAAAAACAGGCATGCAGAAAATTTCTGTCATGCCCGAATGGCTTGATGTTTTAAGAGAACTGTATTTAATCGTATTGCAAATGCCCCAGCGGCAGCGCGGTGGTATTTTTGATTTCTTTCAACACGAAGCTGGATTTGGCATCCTGTACGCCGGGGTGGGAGAGCAGTGTATCGAGCACAAAATGGGAAAATGCATTCATATCGGTGAAAAATGTGTGCAGCAGATAATCGGTTTCGCCGGTGAGGGCAAAGCAGCTCAACACTTCCGGCCAAGTCTGCACCGCCGAAGCAAAATCATCACGCGCTTCGCTGGCTTTGTTGATCGACACGCGGATAAAGGCCTGCAAACCGAGCTGCACGGCTACAGGCGACAACAAAGCGGCGTATTGGCGGATAATCCCCGCATCTTCCAGCTGTTTGAGGCGGCGCAGACAGGGCGAGGGTGACAGCGCCACGCGTTCGGAAAGCTCTACATTGGTCAGACGGCCGTTTTCCTGCAAAACCTGTAGGATTTTCAGGTCGGTTTTATCTAAAGTGATTTGTGTCATGCTATTTCCCTTTTTTCTTGGTCTGTGGTGTTGTGTGAGGGTGTAACGGTATTCAAATCAGCCTGTATTTTGTCTGCATGTATTTGAAAACCGTTTCAGCAGTCCGGTAGCTGTAAAGCCCTGCCAAACTGCCCGGAAATGCCTTATCAGAGTCGATATGGTTAATATATTCTAATTTAACTTAACGCACAATAGTTTAAAAAACATAATTTTTTAAAACTATGTAGGGGTGTTTGGCTGCTTGCGGGCTTCAAATTGTCAAGGCCGTCTGAAAGCCGTTGTAGTCACACACGGCGCTCGCTATGCGTTAAGCGCGTGTAAAGAAAGGCTTGCTCCAAATCAAATTTACCGCCATAATCAGCCTATGCAGGAGAGATTACATTCAGTAACACCGAAGGCGCATACACCCTTAAATCGCTCAGGTAAAAGGACTGCACATCGTCAACACAACATCTGGAGAGCGGCGCGGCTGCGCCTACCGAAGGGGAGAAGGCAGCATTAAAATAACCCGACTTAAAAATCAAGCTAACAAGGCGAGCCAACGCAGTTAGATTGTTTTTTAAGCAGGGTCTATGCCGAAAATCTCAGGTAAAAAGGACAGATAGGGCTGCGCACATTTCGCGCGGCCTTTATCTATACGGAGAAACTCGAGATGACCAACCCCCAACGCACCCCTTTCTACACTGCACACCAAGAAGCCGGCGGCAAACTGGTCGATTTCGCCGGCTGGGAATTGCCGGTCAATTATGGTTCGCAAATTGCCGAACACGAAGCCGTGCGCACCGATGCCGGTATGTTCGACGTATCCCATATGCTGGTTTCCGATATTGTCGGCGAAAAATCAAAAGCCTGGCTACAAAAACTGCTCGCCAACGATGTGGCCAAACTTTCTTTCGTCGGCAAAGCCCTCTATTCCGCCATGCTCAACGACAACGGCGGCGTGATGGACGACTTGATTGTTTACCGCGCCAATGAAGAAGAAACCGCCTACCGCATCGTTTCCAACGCCGCCACCCGTGAAAAAGATTTGGCGCAGTTCGCCAAAGTGGGCGAAGCGTTCGGCGTTGAAATCACCCCGCGCTACGATTTGGCCATGCTCGCCGTGCAAGGCCCGAAAGCGGTTGAAAAACTGCTCGCCGTAAAACCCGAATGGGCGGAAACCGTGAACGCACTCAAAGTATTCCAAGGTGCCGATTTGGGCGACAACTGGTTTGCCGCCCGCACCGGCTACACCGGCGAAGACGGCGTGGAAGTGATTCTGCCTGCCACCGAAGCCTATGCCTTCTTCAAAGCCCTGCAAGCAGCAGGCGTGCAGCCCTGCGGCCTTGGCGCGCGCGACACCTTGCGCATGGAAGCGGGCATGAACCTCTACGGCAACGATATGGACGACGAAACCAGCCCGCTGCAAGCCGGTATGGCGTGGACAGTGGACTTAAAAGACGAAGCCCGCGATTTTGTCGGCAAAGCCCCGTTGGTTGCCCTGAAAGAGCAAGGCGTGGACGTGAAACAAGTCGGCCTGTTGCTCGCCAAAGGCGGCATTTTGCGCGACGGCATGGAAGTGATTACCGAAGCGGGTAACGGCATCACCACCAGCGGCGTGTTCTCGCCCAGCCTGAAACAATCCATCGCCATCGCCCGCGTGCCCAAAGCGTTTGAAGGCGAAGCGGCCAAAGTGTTGCTGCGCGGCAAAGAAGTGGATGTGCGCGTGTTGAAGCTGCCGTTTGTGCGCAATGGCAAGCAGCAGTTTGAATAGGCCGTCTGAAAGCATTTGTAGGTCGGATACTTGTATCCGACGCAGCAGCACAAGCCGTCTGAAAGATCGGATTCAAGCATTCGATCTACGCTTGCTTTGGCATCATGTGTAGGATGTGTGGCGCCAGCCACGCACACGGTTTCTGAAAATCGTACCACGCGTGCGTACCATAGGGCACATACCCTGCTCATGCGGGTTGGGCTTGCTACAGTTGCTGAAAATATAAATTAAGAGAGAAGGTAGGAACTCATGATAAAAAGAAGTTTGCTGATGGTATTTACAGGAGTGCTTTTAACAATATTATCGATTGGACTTTCTTATGCTAAACAAATTTATCCTTTTGATTTTGTGAAAAAGCAGCCATATAAAACAATTTGGGAACAAAATGTTTGGCGTGAAGTTGAAGATAAAAAGGCTGATGTGTGGTTAAAAGGAGCGGAAGGAGTTGCCTCTCCGTTGGAGACTGTTACAGTTGGTACACAGAAATATCAGCGTGCGACCGTATGTGAGCCACATAACTGTGGGGATAATATTATTTATTTCTTAATAAGTTCTAAAAAACTAGTAGGAATTCAATTCAAGCGTAATGATTCTGGATATTTGAATGTAATACGCTACGGAACGCGTAATAGAGCAGAGGAAAATTATTTAATAAATTGGTATAAGCGGGATACAAATTATTAATTTAGCTTGAAATGCTGGATTCAATAATCCGACCTACTCCTGTAATACAAATCCATGCCTGTCTGAAAAGACTCAACCCCCTTCAAACGGGCATAACTGAACCGATAAAGCCGTTTTTATTTCTTTCAGACGGCCTTATCCTTAAAAACCCTTAATCCGAATATGGAGAACACATCATGAGCAATATCCCTGCCGAATTGAAATACGTATCCAGCCACGAATGGCTACGCGCCGAAGCCGACGGCACCGTCACCGTGGGCATTACCGAACACGCGCAAGAATTGTTGGGCGACATCGTGTTTGTCGAGCTGCCCGAAGTGGGCGCGAATCTGGCAGCTGACGAGCAAGCCGGCGTGGTGGAATCGGTGAAAGCCGCATCTGACGTGTATGCACCGATTGCCGGTGAAATCGTGGCGGTAAACCAAGATTTGGTCGACGCGCCCGAAACCGCCAACAGCGAGCCTTACGGCGCGGGCTGGTTTTTCAAAATCAAACCGGCCGACGCCGCCGATTTGGACGGCCTGCTGACTGCCGAGCAATACGCGGCAGAAATCGGTTAAGGAAGCAATAGAGGCCGTCTGAAAGATTTGTTTTCAGACGGCCTTTTGTTTTCGGGATGGGCAGCAAGCCGCGAGGCTTGCATCACAGCCCCAGATAACAAAACCGTCACGCAACAATACAAACAAAGAAAACCCCTAATGAAAACCATCGGCATCATCGGCGGTATGAGCCCGGAAAGCACGGTGCTGTATTACCAAACCATCAACCGTGAAATCAACCGCCGTTTGGGCGGCAACCGCAGCGCGGATTTGGTGATGCACAGCGTGGATTTTGAAACCGTTGCAGCCATGCAGCGTGCGGGCGATTGGGCGGCGGCGGGGGCGCTCTTGGCTGAAAGTGCGCGCAAGCTGCAAAGCATTGGCGCCGATGCGCTGGTGCTCGCCACCAACACCATGCACAAAGTGGCCGATGAGATTCAGGCGGCGGTGCAGATTCCGTTGCTGCATGTGGTTGATGCCACCGCCGAGGCAATTCAAGCGCAAGGTTTGGATACGGTCGGCCTGCTCGGCACGCGCTTTACCATGAGCGACGGTTTTTACACCGAGCGCATGAATCGTTTGGGCGTGCGCACGCTGGTGCCGTCTGAAATGCAGCAAGCCGAAATCCACCGTGTGATTTTTGAAGAATTGTGCCTCGGGCGTATTGAAGCCGCTGCCAAAGCCTATTATTTGAACGTGATTGAAGATTTGCAGACGCAAGGCGCACAAGGTGTGATTTTGGGCTGCACCGAAATCGGCCTGCTGCTGCAAGCCGAAGACAGCCCGCTGCCGCTGTTTGACAGCGCCGATATCCACGCGCAGGCGGCGGTGGCGTTTATTTTGCAATGTTAAATTGAAAGCGTTTATGAACCCATATTGCCAATTTGTCCAAGATTTACCTGCCGACAGCGACAACCCCAACCGGCATTACCACAACCACGCCTACGGTTTCCCGATTGACGACGACAACGAATTGTTTGAACGGCTGGTGTTGGAAATTAATCAAGCCGGTTTGAGCTGGACGCTGATGCTGAAAAAGCAGGCGGCGTTTCAGACGGCCTATTCCGGCTTCGATATTGCCAAAGTGGCCGCCTACACCGAGGTCGATCGCGAACGTTTGCTCAACGATGCCGGCATTGTGCGTAATAAATTAAAGGTGAACGCCGCCATCCACAACGCGCAGCAGATTCAGGCGCTGCAAGCCGAATACGGCTCGTTTAAAAACTGGCTCGACGTGCACCATCCGCGCAGCAAAGAAGCATGGGTGAAGCTGTTTAAAAAGCAGTTTAAATTTGTGGGCGGCGAGATTGTGAACGAATTTTTGATGAGCACCGGTTATCTGGCGGGCGCGCACAGTGAAGACTGCCCGGTTTATGCCGAGGTGTTGGCAACGCGGCCGAAGTGGGCGGAATAGCAGGGTTTGTTGGGATGGCGGCATTGTTTGATTCGTCATTCCGACGCAGGTCGGAATCCACGTTTCCGCAGCCCTGAGATGGATTCCGGCCTACGCCGGAATGACGGGTTAGGTGAGATTTAGCAGGGTTGTC
>CAYVIS010000050.1:0-11272 GCA_964451565.1 uncultured Neisseria sp. | reverse complement strand
GCCTACACTTATGTCGCTCAAGCCGACCTGCTGGATGCCAACGGCCAATCGGTCTTGAAAAATGTCAGTTTCCAAGCACCGCAGCGCCAATACACCCTTAACGGCGACAATGTGGAAGTGCGCCTGAGCGCGCCGGAAACCGACGGTCTGAAAATAGACAAGGTCTATACGTTCAGCAAAGACAGCTACCTGATCAACGTGCGCTTCGACGTTACCAACCACAGCGGCACACCGGCGAAATTGGATGCGGTTTACCGCGTATTGCGCGACAACAGCAAACCCGACGGCGAAGGTTATTTCAACCACACCTACACCGGCCCGGTGGTCTACACCCCTTCGGGCAAGTTTGAAAAAGTAACGTTTGACGATTTGGACGACGATTTCCAATCGGGTCGTGAGCAGGCCGAATACGTGCGCCAAACCGATTCCGGCTGGGTCGGCATGATTCAGCACTACTTTATGTCTACCTGGATTCTGCAACCGAAAGACGGCAAGACCGTCTGCAGCAACGGCGCCTGCCAAATCGACGTCAAACGCACCGACAATAATCTTTACACCGCCGGTGTGCGCGTGCCGATGCCGACCATTGCCAACGATACCAAACTCGGCTTCCCCATCGGCCTCTATGCCGGCCCGCAAACCACCAGCACCATCAGCAAAATCGCCGACAACCTGCAATTGGCCAAAGACTACGGCAAAGTCCACATCTTCGCCTCTCCTCTGTTTTGGCTGATGAACAAGCTGCATGATGTCGTGGGCAACTGGGGCTGGGCAATTGTATTGCTCACCATCATCGTGAAAGCCATCCTCTACCCGCTCACCAATGCCTCTTACCGCTCGATGGCGAAAATGCGTGCCGTTGCGCCGCGCCTGCAAGCATTGAAAGACAAATACGGTGACGACCGCATGGCGCTGCAACAAGCCATGATGAAGATGTATAAAGACGAGAAAATCAACCCGCTCGGCGGCTGTCTGCCGATGCTGCTGCAAATTCCGGTATTTATCGGTTTGTATTGGGCGATTTTCTCTTCGGTAGAATTGCGTCAAGCACCGTGGATAGGTTGGATTACCGATTTGAGCCGCCCAGATCCCTGGTTTATCCTGCCGATTATTATGGCGGTCACCATGTTTATCCAAACCTACCTCAACCCGCCGCCTACCGACCCGATGCAGGCTAAAATGATGAAGGTTATGCCGCTGATTTTCTCGGTGATGTTCTTCTTCTTCCCGGCCGGCTTGGTGTTGTACTGGGTAGTCAACAACATTCTGACCATCGCCCAACAATGGTACATCAACCGCAGCATTGAAAAACAGCGCGCCAACGGCGTAGTGGTTTCAGATTAATCCGCAGTAAAATCCAATGCCGTCTGAACGTTCAGACGGCATTTTTTTATCTCCCTGTCTTACTAACCGACAAACCGATACCTTTGCAAAATACATTTTCTCTTGAAAAGAGCCGCCAAACCCACCATTCCACCCGACAACAAGGAGCAACACTTAACCGAAATCATCATTTAAGCACTATAAATATGAATCTGCTTTCAGACGGCCGACAACAGCTTTATAATAATAAAATTAACGTTAGTCATACTTTTGTCACATTTTTGTAATAAAGTGTACATCCTGCGCTTCGTATCACTCGATAATTACAAAGGAAATAACATGCCTCAAACTCCAACGAGTTCAAGCATAACCAAAATCAATTTCATCTTTGCCGCCCTCCTGCTCAGCATGGTCGGCTACTTTGTTTTCTGGGGCTTGGGCTACACCCAATATCACAACACCACCATTTTCCTGCTGGCCACCCTCTTCGGCGTGTTTATGGCCTTCAATATCGGCGGTAACGACGTTGCCAACTCATTCGGCACCAGCGTCGGCGCAGGCACGCTCACCATTCCGCAAGCATTGATTATTGCCGCTATTTTCGAAGTCAGCGGCGCCGTGATTGCAGGCGGCGAAGTGACCAACACCATCCGCAAAGGCATCATCGACCTCAACCAAATGGATTTGGAGCCGATGCAGTTTGTCTACATCATGATGTCTGCGCTGCTGGCCGCCGCCTTGTGGCTGCTGTTTGCTACCAAAAAAGGCCTACCCGTATCCACCACCCACGCCATCATCGGCGGTATCGTCGGCAGCGCCTTGTGCTTGGGCTATATTGGCGGAGAGTCCGGCACTTTCTCACTGATTCAATGGGACAACGTAGCGCAAATCGCCATCTCTTGGGTATTGTCACCGGCGCTGGGCGGTTTGGTTTCCTATCTCTTATTTTCCCAAATCAAAAAACACGTATTGGATTACAACACCGATACCGAAGGCCGTCTGAAATCCATCAAGCAAGAGAAAAAAGCCTATAAAGAGCAATACCGCCAATATTTCGAAAGCCTGAGCGAAGCCGACAAAATCGAGAGCGCCTCCGCGATGGCGCGTGATGCACAGATTTACGGCGAATCCGATTTAGATCCGTCCGAGCTTGAATCCCCCTACTACAAAGGCCTCTACGACATCGACCACCGCAAAAACAATATCGACGTCTACAAAGCGCTGCATTCCTGGGTGCCGCTGATTGCTTCCCTCGGCGGCATGATGATTGCCTCCATGCTGATTTTCAAAGGCCTGAAAAACCTGCATTTGGGTATGAGCAATTTGAGCAGCTACCTGACCATTTTCATGGTCGGCGCCATCATCTGGATGGCCACCTTCATTTACGCCAAAACCCTCAAACGCAAAGACCTCGGCAAATCCACCTTCCTGATGTTCAGCTGGATGCAGGTATTCACCGCCGCCGGTTTTGCGTTCAGCCACGGCGCCAACGACATCGCCAACGCCATCGGCCCTTTCGCCGCCATTATGGATGTATTGCGCACGGGCGACATCAACGCCCAATCCCCCGTGCCGCCCGTCGCCATGCTGACTTTCGGTATCGCCTTGATTGTCGGCCTGTGGTTTATCGGTAAAGAAGTGATTCAAACCGTCGGCACCAATCTGGCAGAGATGCACCCTTCTTCCGGCTTTACCGCCGAGCTGGCCGCCGCCTCCGTTGTGATGATGGCTTCCCTGCTGGGCCTGCCCGTATCCAGCACCCACATCCTGGTCGGCTCCGTGCTGGGCATCGGCCTCGTCAACCGCAACGCCAACTGGGCGCTGATGAAACCCATCGGCCTCGCCTGGGTCATCACCCTGCCCGCCGCCGCTATTCTGTCGGTTATCTGCTTCCTGTTGTTGCGAACCCTGTTCTAAACCAGGCCCAAGAAAAAAGCAGCTTCACATATTTGTGAAGCTGCTTTTTTATCCAACACAAAAACAGATACGGCTAAACAGCTTACCGTCAACACCATGCCCTGCCATCAATCGAAAACCTGACTGAGGCCGTCTGAAAGCTTTGGGCATGACTTCCATCCTGAATACCCAATTTTTCCCGATACAGAATCATCTTATTGAGAACAAGCTTTCAGACGGCCTACAGCTTCTTTTCTCACGCCTTCTGCTAATTGATTTATCCTACAAACTCAAATAGCATTTGAGGCCGTCTGAAAGCCGCTCCCGAGCCGATATGCCTCCATAAGCATTGTGACAGCCCACTGAACAACTAAGCATTCCGCAGCCATGAAAAATATAGTCTTTTAAATTGGAAATAGTACAGCGTCAAGTTCGCTAGCTGTACGTGTGTACTATCTTCGCTCGTTTTCCTTGTTCTATTTCCAATTTAAAAGACTATATTTTGCCGATGCTTCAAACAAAACAAAAACCCGCTAAATCAATTAGCGGGTTTTTGTTTTGTTTGGCTCCCCGACCTGGGCTCGAACCAGGGACCTGCGGATTAACAGTCCGTCGCTCTACCGACTGAGCTATCGGGGAATCGAGTTGGATATTATATGTTGATACATCTATCCTGTCAACAGATTTATCGCTTTTCGATTATTTTACAGGATATCGGCAATATGTTTGGCGGCGCGTTTGGCATCCAGCAAAATCAGGCCGAGTTTGCCGCTTTCTTTGGCCATCAGCGCCAATACGGCATTGTTACCTGCCTGGCTCAATAAGATATAGCCGCTCTTCCCTTTTACCATCACTTGATCCAATTCACCGCATGCCAATTCCTGCACCGCACGGTTGCCCAAGGCCAGCAGGGTAGCCGACATCGCGCCCACACGGTCAGCGTTTAAGTGGTTCGGCAGTAAAGTAGCAATCGGCAGGCCGTCGGTGGAAATCACTGCCGAAGCGGTGATGTCTGAAGAAGTCGCGTTCAAATCGCTCAATACCGAGATTAATAACTGTTCACGCATGGTTTATTCCCATTCAAAATTCATTATAGTAAGACCACTGCAACTGCCGCCTCAATTGCTTTCAGACGGCCTGCAGCTTAAACGCTGCCATAACGGTTATACAGCACTTTCACCAAGGTGACGAAAGCTTCTTTATTCAAATCCGGAACGCCGCCGATGACCAAAATCAGTTTGCTGACACCGATATGCAGCGGGAAGAAAATCAGCTCGCTCTGCCCCGAAGGATCGCAAATCCCCCATGCGCTGTGATGGATATGCAGATTGTTTTTCACCAGCAATTGGTGCTTGTCGGAAACCTGAACAATCTCGCTGGCCAACACGCCGATTTCTTCGGCAGCTTCGTGGTGGAAACCCGCGTTGGCAAAATAGAGCCCGTTATCATCGGCCAACAGCGCTTTACCGGCATTAGACAACTGCTCCAGTAATTGCGGCAATTGCTCATCCGCCATTTGAAGGTCGTCGGTGCTGATGGTTTCCTCGCCATACAGAAACTCCAGCCGCTGCAGGCGGTAAAGCAGATTCAATGCGGTATTGATATCGCTGGTATCCGCCCATGCCAGCAGCCGCTCGCTGCTGATGGTTTCCGAAACGTCCGCCCGTAGCAAGCCGTACAGCAGCGTGCGGCTGGCGCTAGGCGTATTGCCCGACACGGCATAATAAGCTCCGGCCGGGGTAACTTTCGGATACAGATTCGATTGCAAAGAGAGTGTTGAGTCCATCTTATACCTCTAATCCCGGATCAATTGAAAACAGCATCGCGCTGACCAACTGCTTGACGTCATCTTCGCGACGGGCATCAATCTCAAATACGGGTACATTAAAATTATTTTGCGCCAAGTATTTCTGATACACATCCACACCCGGCAGCGAGCGGATGTCCATTTTGGTGACACCCACAACCAAAGGCGCGGTTTTCAGCAGCTCACGGAATGCATCCAGGAAAAACTGCAAATCTTTGAGCGGGTTGGTGCGCGTGTTGTCGAGCAGTAAAATCAAGCCCATGCTGCCTTTGCTCAAGATTTCCCACATAAAGTTAAAACGCTCTTGACCGGGCGTGCCGTAAAGGTGCACTTTGATGTCTTCATCCAAGCGGATAACGCCGTAATCCATCGCCACAGTGGTATAGCCTTTGCGCACGAGCGTCATATCCGAAGCGTTCGCATCGGTCTGCACCGGTGGCTCGTCCGACAAAGCGGAAATGGCAGTGGTTTTGCCGACACCGACCGGGCCGGTAAAAATAATCTTATTCTCTTTCATCATTTTCCCCTTAGCGCTTACCCAACAGCTTGCGCATCAAACGTTGCAACAGGCTGCGTGGTTGTTCGGCAGACGGGCTGACCGCTTTTTGGGCATCCTGCGCCATTTGGTTATCCGGCACATCGCTGTTAACGTTCATACTGTCGCCTGCATTGGCGGCTTTGGCTTGTGCCACGGTGAATTCGTCGTCGGTCGCCAAAAAGCCGGTTACCGAAGTGGCGGCCAGATAATTGAGGATATCCGGCATTTCCAGCGGCATCACTTTATACAGCACATTGAGGTTGACCGAAGTTTTGGTCAAAAATGCCGACAGGCGCATCGATTCGGGAACAGGCGCCAAACGGGTCAGGTTCGGCCAGCGCTTGAGCGTAAATATTGTTTGCGGCGTCATCGGATAAATCAGTCGGCCTTGCGCCGTCCAAATGGCCATCTGCCACAAACACGACATGATGGTCACTTTTGCCTTTTCTTTCCACAACGGATTATCCGGCACCAATTTTGAAACCACAGCAAGGTTATCATCTTTGCTCAATTTCTCAAGCTCTGCCGCACTAACGGTCAGCAAGACACGCTGGATGCTGGGGAATACAATCAATACCGGCTTACCTTCATGCAGCACCGCGATATCTTGGTGGCCTTCGCTGGCCGCTTTCAAAGCGCCGAGCAAACCTTTACGCGGGTTGAAACGGCGGATAGTGGTTTTACGCGGCGCACCGTCGGCAGCTTCGCCCTCTCCACCCGTTTGCCGCTGGGAAGCATCAAACACATGCCCGCCTTGCGCCAAACTGCGCAACACCGGAAACAGGGTGTCGAACTTAATCGGCTTGGCCAGATAAGGCGCGGTTTCAGACGGCTCTTTCTCGGAAAACACCGCAACCGGCACATCCGGATAAGCCGCTTTCAATTCATGCCAAAGCGCCTGCCCTTTTTCGGTATCGGTATCGACCAATACCAAATCCGGTTGCGCCTCGGATTCGCGGTTCACAATTTCATAATTGGTGGTGTTGTGCATTTTGAATGCCATGCGGAACACGGCTTCTTGCTGCTCCCCCATTTCTTGCAACATCACCCTGATGGTTTTTACTTTCGGTAACAGGCTATCCATTATCAATACTCTTTATTATTTTGTTTCATTGTTTGGCATGCTGGTTGACGCGGCGCAGCAAACGGCTCATAGCCAGCACCACTTCTTCAGGCAGGCTGTCGACACGCTCGCGCAACAGGCGCAGGAATTGCTCCAAGCGCGGCCAATCTTCAGTACGTTGATACAAATCAAACAGCATGACATACAGCTGCGATTCTTGCGGATACTGCAACACAGCCTGCTCCAGCGTGCCGACAGCCTGATCCAGCTGCCCATACATCAGCAGCGACTCCACTTCTTTAATCGCCGCTTCAGCCGGAGAAATATGCACATTGATAACGGAATCGTCTTTTTGCACCAAGTCGCGGTATTTCGATTTCATTTGCAAAGACGAAGGTTGCAGATAGCCTTTTTCCAAACCGATTTCGCGCACCTGCTGCTCGGTCGGCCCTTTTTCCAAATCGTCAAACACTTCGTGATAGCCCAAGCTGTAGCCCCAGCCGAGCATGCGCTCTTTCACTTGGCGGCCATACTGACCCAGCGAGTAATAGAGTTTCCACAAATGCTTGGCAAACTGATTAACCTCTTCATGCTGGTAATCCAGCTTCAAGGCATCGATAATCAGGCTGGCTGGCTTGGGCGATTTTTGAATGGCGCGGTTGTATTGCTCCAACACGGTTTGATAGTCGACCTTGTTTTGCAGCAGCTTGGCGCTTTTATCGGGGCGCACAAAACCGATAACCGCGCCCATTTCTTCTTCGCTCACCGCATCCAAATTGGCTTTACCCGTTACAATCGGCGTGCGCGCACGACCGGCAAATTTGTCGGCGGCCTTGGCAATCGGGCTGATGGTCAGCGAAGGATGGCCGGTTTGGCTTTCTTCCAAACCGGTTTTCTCACCGATTTGACGCGCTACTTCCTTCACGCCCCAACCCAAGCGGTGTTCCGCCAAAACGCGCAGGCGCAAATGGGTGGAATCGGCCATCAAACCCGCCTTCACATATTCCGACAAGCTCTGCTCCGGCAGGGCTTCGGCATGTTTTTCAAGGGTTTCGGCCAACAGGTCGGTATTGCCCGTGCGCAGGCTCAAGCCCACCAGCTCGTGCACCAGTTTTTCGGGCGCACCCGCCGACAGGCCGTCGAGGTAGCCTGCCAATGAAGCGGCGGCTTTGTCTTCGTAGCCAAACTGTTTGTATACCTGATATTCGGTGAGCGGATCGACTTCCTGAGCCGATACGGAAGTGGTGGCGGCATCATTGCTGCCGCTGCTGCCCCATTCCCAATCCTGATGCTCGGATTCCGCTACCGTTTGATTGACTTGATCCATCCAATCGCCGCTGTCGGCTGCCTTTTCCCCTTCGGCAGGCGCCCGGCGCCGCGATACAGATGATTTGGTTGTTTTTGCCGTTTTGCCTGCCGCAGACGAGGCACCGCCCTGTTTGTAACGCACAAACAGCAGCACCAGCAGCAGCAATGCCAGCAAGATAATTAGTAATGAATAATTCAAGAATATCTCCCGATCCGTGTCGCCTTTTCATCCGACCGCTATCCTGCGGCCTGAGTGAAACAATGGGGGCGCTCAAAGCCATATTGACTGAGTTTATTATAATAGCATGACTTAACCGATTATTACATCAAAACACATGACAAATTACCCTGCCTCAAGCTTCCCGCCGCTCAAACCAGCCGATGGATTCCACATGCGCCGTTTGCGCAAACATGTTCATCACCCCGGCGGCCTTAAAAATATAGCCTTTTTCCACCAAAACCGCCGCATCGCGCGCAAAGGTCGCCGGGTTGCACGACACATACACAATCCGCTGCGGCAGATACGGCTTATGTAGCGCCTGCACGACAGCATAAGCGCCGCTGCGGGCCGGATCCAGCAGCATTTTATCGAATTTGCCCCAAGAAGCCAGCACCGCCGCATCGGTGTCAAACAAATCGGCCGTCTGAAAACGGATATGGTCGGCGCAACCGTTTAACACCGCATTGTCACGGGCGCGGCGCACTAAGCTTTCCGCCCCTTCCATCCCGACCACTTCCGCGCCCTGCTTCGCCATCGGCAGGCTGAAATTGCCCAGCCCGCAAAACAAATCCGCCACCCGCTCGCCCGGCCGGATATCCAGTATACGCAAAGCCCGCGCCACCATCAAAGCATTCAAATCCGCATTGATTTGGGTGAAATCGCCCGGCCGGTAAGGCATGTGCACATCAAACTCAGGCAGACCGTATGCCAACGGCGGCCCAGCTTCCGGATAAAACGGCTCAGCCGCTTCGCGCCCCTGCTGCAGCCAAATCTGCCAAGGCAAGGTTACATCTTGATTAAGGCCGTCTGAAAGCTTGCGCAAATCCGCCAGCGCCTGCTCCGGCAGCTTTTCACGCGTGCAGATATTCAACACCGCCAACGCATCGCCGCGAAAAAATTCAGCAAAGCGTATCGCCGCGCCTCCATCCGCCAATTGCTGCAACGCCGCCTTAACCTGCGGCAATGCCGATGACAGCTGCTGCGGCAACACCGGGCAGGCATCAATATCCACCACTGCATGACTTTTGCGCGCCTGAAAACCCAGTTTCAGACGGCCTGCATCATCTTTCTCCACCGCCAGCCGCGCCCGATGCCGATAGCCCCACGGCGTACCGTAAATCGGCGCCAGCAGCTGCTGCGGCTTCACCTTACCGATGCGCAACAGCTGCTCTTCCAGCACATTCTGCTTATAAGCCACTTGCGCCTCATGCGCCGCATGTTGCAACGTGCAGCCGCCACATGTCTCAAAATAACCACACTTCGGCGCCACCCGTTGCGGCGACGGGCGCAACACCGCCAGCACTTCCGCCTCATCAAACTGCTTTTTGCTGCGCACCACCTGCAAACGCACCCGCTCCTGCGGTAACGCGCCTTTCACAAACACCGCTTTTCCCCCAACGCGGGCCACGCCGCGCCCTTCATAATCCAGCGAAAAAATCTCCGCCACCTGCTTATCACTGCCGCCCAAATCCGTCGCTACCACCCGAAATTTCCTCTCCGCCCCAACCGTCCGACTGCAAACTGCAGCCGAAAAGTAGATATTTTCGCACAAAATGCCGCAGATTGCGGTATGATTTCCAGCTGTTTTCCATAATCCAAGCTTAACCAACACCATGAAAAAAATCGGATTCGGCTTGCTGGCACTCACGCTCAGCACAGCAATTTTCGCCAACACCACGCCCTCGGCTCCCATTCCCGACTTCCGTCCCGTTGCCGAAGGGCAGCATGTGGTCATCAACATCCCGCAACAGCGCCTGTTTCTCTACACCAACGGCAAACTGACCAAAGTGTATCCCGTGGCCGTGGGCAAAGCCATGACCCAAACCAATTTGGGCGAACACAAAATCGGCCCCAAAGCATTCAACCCCACCTGGCATATTCCCAAAAGCATCCAAAAAGAGCGCGGCGACGGCGTGAAAACCATCCCACCCGGCCCTAAAAACCCGCTCGGCCCCGTATTCGTGCGCATGGGCGACCCCAAGCTCGGCCTCGGCATCCACGGCACCAACGCCCCCAGCAGCGTGCCCGGCGTGCGCAGCCACGGCTGTGTGCGCATGAAATCGCCTGACGCGCTGGAATTTGCCAAAACCATCACCAGCGGCGCCCCCGCTTCCGTGATTTACCAAATGGCCGCGCTCAATGTCGACGCCAACAACAACCTCTGGCTGGCCGCCTACCGCGACCCCTACAACCAGAAAAACCTCGATGCCGCCGCCTTGCGCAAAAGCATCAATGCCTGGGCCAAAGCACACGGCAAAACCATCAACACCAAACGCGTCGACGCCGTCTTGAAAAACCGCTCCGGCATGATTAACTGCCTCACCTGCGCCAAAGGCGTCAAAGTCAAAGGCCCGCTGCAATCCGTAGCCTGGAACAGCGGCTCGGCAGAATACACCAAACCAAAACCGGTGCCAAAACCCGCTCCGGTTGAAGACCAAGTATTGCCCGCAGGCACCGAAATCGAAGTCGACGAAGAGCTGACTAAACCGGAATTCGGCGCAGGCGCCGCTACCGTGCCGGCTATCCCCGCCATCACCCCGGTGCAACCGCTGCCGCAAGCCGAACCCACCCCCGTGTTGCCGCCGCCCAGCGCCGACCAATACCGCCCGATACAGGATACGGATTCGACCGACAACCTGTTTTAAATCCGCCGTATAAACCGGAAGCACAAAGGCCGTCTGAAACATCCCGTTTTCAGACGGCCATAAAAAAGCGCACCGTTTCCGGTGCGCTTTTTTGCTGGGTGAATCGTTCAGACTCAGTCTTTTTTGTCTTTCACTTCTTCAAACTCGGCATCGGCTACATCGTCGTCTTGCTTCGCGCTGTCGGCCTGTTCGCCGCCCTCACCCGCTTGGGCTTCGGCTTGCGCTTGTGCGTAAACCATTTCACCCAGTTTTTGGCTGGCTGCGCCCAATGCTTCGGCTTTGGCGTCGATGTCGGCTTTGTCTTCGCCTTTCACGGCTTCTTCGGCAGCGGTCAAAGCGTCTTCGATTTTGGCTTTTTCATCGGCATCCAGTTTATCGCCGTAGTCTTCCAGTGATTTTTTCACTGAATGAATCAGCGCTTCGGCCTGGTTGCGTGAAGCCACGAGCTCGGTGAGCTTTTTATCTTCCTCGG